>DATJHD010000285.1:0-9231 GCA_035494275.1 Croceibacterium sp. | reverse complement strand
GTCAGGACCATCGGGACGCAGGTGATCTCGACGATGGTGGGCTATCCCCTCGGCGGCATCATCATCGGCTTCATGCTCGACAAGCTGTTCGGCACTGCACCGTGGATCATGCTCGGGCTGATGTTCGCAGCCTTCGCCGGTTCGTGCCTCCACGTCGTGCAGATGAACAAGAACCGCGCAGACTGAAGCGCACCGGAACCTAGGGAAGAAGAGCAGTGGCCGCGGCCGGCAAAATCGATCCGATGCACCAGTTCATGATCAATCCCATCGGGAGCGATCAACTGGCCGCAACTCCGTTCCAGTTCACCAATTCGGCGCTGTGGATGCTGGTCGTCCTTGCCGTGATCGTGGTGTTCATGTGGGGCGGCCTGAAGCGCGAGCTCGTCCCGGGCCGCTGGCAGGCTTCGGTCGAGTATCTGACCGGCTTTCTCGGCAACGTGGCCACGCAGAGCATCGGCCCGGAAGGGCGCAAGTACCTGCCGTGGATCTTCACCGCCTTCACCTTCATCCTGGTGGCCAACTGGCTCGGTGCGATGCCGTTCGGGATCGTGCCGGCCGCGCATCCCTTCACGGTGACGAGCCAGTTCAGCATCACCGGCACGATGTCGATCATCAGTTTCGCCATCGTTCTCGGCGTCGGCTTCTACAAGCACGGCCTGCATTTCTTCAGCCTGTTCGTGCCCAAGGACACGCCGCTCGCGCTCAAGTTCTTCATCGCGCCCGTCGAGGTGATCAGCTTCTTGGTGCGTCCCTTCAGCCTCGGCTTGCGTCCGTTCATCGCCATGTTCGCCGGGCATATCCTGCTCGACGTGTTCGGCAACTTCGTCATCCAGGGGATCAACTCCGGAGGCCCGGTCGGCTACGGCGTCTCGGTGCTGGCGTTCGCCTTTGTGGTATTCGTTGGCGCGCTGGAACTGCTGGTCGGCGCCATCCAGGCGTTCGTGTTTGCCCTTCTGACTGCGCTTTACATCAACGATGCGGTCAATCTTCACTAGTCATTCAATGGTTTGTTCAACGGAGTTAGCAAAATGGATCTCGCTTCTGCTCAGGTAATCGGTGCCGGTATCGCGGCGATCGGCGTGGGTGCGGCCGGCGTTGGCGTCGGCTTCGTGTTCGGTTCGTTCCTTCAGGGCGCGTTGCGCAATCCCGCGGCCGCCGGCGGCCAGACGGGCACGTTGTACATCGGCTTCGCCGCTGCCGAACTGCTCGGCCTGATGGCGTTCGCCGTCGCCATGATCATCCTCTACGCGCGTTGATCGGCACGTCGCCCGGCGGTTTGCTGCCGGGCGGTTAGCCTAGGGCGATACCGATGCCTCAGCTTACGCAACTTGGCCTGGTCTTTCTGTCGCAGTGGTTCTGGCTGGCGATAGTTCTGGGCTCCATCTACTTCTTCGTCGGGCGCGGGATCGTGCCCAAGGTCGAGGCGACCGTCGATTTGCGCGATGCGCAGATCGCGGCCGATCTCGCCGAAGCCGAGCGGTTGCGCGAGGAAGCCGACGCGACCGAGGAGGGCTGGCGCGCCAAGATCAACGCCGCCCACGCCGAGGCGCACGAGCTGGCTCACGCGGCCAAGGATCGCTCTTTGCGGGATACCGAGAAGCGCGTGGCGGAAGCCGACAAGAAGCTCGCCGCCCAGGCCGAGAAGGCGGCCAGCGCGCTGGACGAAGCGCGCGCGGGAGCGCTCGTGGAGATCGAGGCGATGGCGGCCGAGGCCGCACGCCAAATCGTTGCCAAGCTGACCGGCGCCGCGGTTGACGAGACCGCCGCGCGCGCCGCCGTTGCCGGAGCTTTGAACCGTGTTTGACTTGTTGGCCGCTGCCGCCGGAGAAGCCGCCGAGCCCGAAGCCTGGGGCATGGGCGCCGGCTCCTTCGTCGCCCTGGCGATGATCGTCGTGTTCCTGATCATGCTGTGGGTCGGAGCGCCGCGAACCATTGCCGGAATCCTCGACCAGCGCATCGTCGGCATCCGCAAGCAGCTCGACGAAGCGCGCGCCTTGCGTGAAGAAGCGCAGAAGCTGCGCGACGAATACGCCAGGAAAGCGCGCGAGGCGGACGAGGAAGTCGCCAAGCTGCGCACGAGCGCCGAGCGCCAGGCCGAGGAAATCGTCGCCAAGGCCAAGGCCGACGCGAGCGCCCTGATCGAGCGGCACAAGGTTATAGCCGCGGAGAAGATCGCCACCGCCGAGCGCGCCGCGGTCGAGGAGCTCCGCGCCAAGGTGGCGACGGCGGCTGCGGCCGCCGCGCAGCAGCTGATTGCCGAGCAGCACGGCGAAGCCGCCGACCGCAAGCTCGCCGACCAGATCATCGGCAACATCTGATCGCCGTCTAACGCTTTCCCGGCGTCGATGCTGTCGCTAAGGCTGCTGCCCAAGGGCAGCCGCGGACCGGCTGCGAGCGATGAAAGGAAGCGGGCATGAAGGTTGCGGTTCTCGGCGCAAGCGGCAAGGGCGGTTCGCAGATCACCAACGAGCTCGTCTCGCGCGGGCACGAAGTAGTGGCGATCGCACGCAATCCCGAGAAGTTGCCCAGCGGCCATGGGATCACGCCGGTCCAAGGCGACGCTTCCGATGCGGATGGGCTGGCGAAGCAGATCGCCGGTGTCGATGCGGTGATCAGCGCGGTGCACTTCAATATTCCGGCCTCGACGCTGCTCACCGCGGTCAAGCAGGCGGGCGTCGATCGCCTTCTGGTGATGGGCGGCGCGGCCAGCCTCAAGAACAAGGACGGCGTGCGGCTGTACGATACGCCGGGGTTTCCGGAGAACATCAAGCCGATCGTCAAGCCGGCGATCGACTTTCTCGACGACCTCAAGAACGAGCACGACGTCGACTGGACCTTCTTCTCGCCGGCCATGGTGATCTTCGAAGGCCCGCGCCAAGGCCCCGGGAGTTTCCGCCTCGGCAAGGACGAGCTGGTCACCGATGCCAACGGCGAGAGCAAGATCAGCTATGCCGATTACGCGATCGCGATGGTCGACGAACTCGAGAAGCACGACCACTCGCGCAGCCGCTTCACCGCGGCCTACACCTAGCCCTTGAAGCTGTCCTTCGCCGCGCGAAGGGCGGCGAATGTCTCGGGCGGCGAGCTGCCGCCCCAGCGCACCTGCATCTCGGCCGCATCGGCGCGCAGGAAAGGATTCGTCGCCAGTTCGCGGGCAAGACCCATCGGCACGGTCGGTTGTCCGGCGGCGCGCTTGCGGTCGACCTCGGCGGCGTAATCCCTGAGCGCGGCGTTGTCGGGGTCGGCATGAAGCGCGAAACGCGCGTTGGCCTGAGTGTATTCGTGGGCACAGTACAGCGTGGTCTCGGGGGGCAGGGCCTTGAGCCGTGAGAGGCTGGCCCAGAACTGCGGCGGAGTGCCTTCGAACATGCGGCCGCAACCGAGCGCGAACAGCGAATCGCCGACGAAGGCGATGCCGGCATCAGGCAGGTAATAGGCGACATGGCCGTTAGTGTGGCCACCGACATCGATCACCTGGGCGGACCATTCGCCGAGCCTGACTGTGTCTCCGCCTTTGACCTGCTGGTCGACCCCCTCGATCTTCGCCGCCTCGGCTGCCGGGGCGAAGACTTCGCACCCCGTCGCCGCCTTTATCGCCGCGTTGCCACCGGCGTGGTCGGGATGCCAGTGCGTGTTCCAGATTGCAGTGATCGGCCAGCCCTTGAGATCGGCCTCGTGCAGATAGGCATCGGCGTCGGGCGTGTCGATGCACGTCGTCTCGCCGCCATCCGGGTCGTGCAGCAGGTAGCCGTAGTTGTCGCTGAGGCAGGGGAATTGGTGAACCTGGACCATCGCTCTTACCAGCTGCTGTCCCTTCCGCGAGGATGGTGCGTCATGCCGTCGGGCAGGACGACCCAGTCGTGCTTGCTCTCCTCGTAGACCGAGCGGGTCGGCATGGGGAACGAAGGGTCGTTCAGCGCGCCGACGGGCACGCCGGTGATGTCCGGCATCCGGCTTGCCTTCACGTACACAGCGCTGCCGCACTCGGGGCAGAAGCCGCGGGTGAGCGTTTGCCCGGAATCGCCGGCACGGCTGTATTCGCGCGGGCTTCCGGTTATCGCGACCGCTTCGCGCGGGAAGTAAGCGATGGTGCCGAACGGCGAGCCGGTGCGGCGCTGGCAATCGCGGCAATGGCACATGACCGTGACCGCCTGCGCACCGTCGGCGACGGTGGCGGTGAGCTTTCCGCACTGGCAGCTGGCCTTCATGGGCCCGAGGTTACGCGCTGGAAGCAGACTAGGAAAGGCCCGCCGGCTCGGGTGAGCGGGCGGGCCTCTCTTATAGTCCGGCAGGAGCGAATTACTCGCTCTTCTGCTTCAGAGCCTCGCCGAGAATGTCGCCCAGCGACGCGCCGGAGTCGGACGAACCGTACTGCTCCACGGCCTGCTTCTCTTCGGCGATCTGGCGCGCCTTGATCGAGAAGTTCGGCTTCTTCGAGCGGTCGAACCCGGTGACCATCGCGTCGACCTTCTGGCCGACCTGGAATCGGTCCGGACGCTGCTCGTCGCGGTCGCGGCCGAGGTCGCTGCGCTTGATGAAGCCGGTCGCACCGTCGTCGCCGGCCTGGACCTCGAGGCCGCCGTCGCGGACCTCGAGCACGGTCACGGTGACCACCTCGCCCTTCTTGAGGCCGGCGCCGCTGGCCCCGCCTGTGGCGGTGCCGCCCGCGGCCGGCGCGCCCTTCTCGAGCTGTTTCATGCCGAGGCTGATGCGCTCCTTGTCGGTGTCGACGTCGAGCACGACCGCCTTGACCTCCTCGCCCTTGCGGTGAAGCGCCAGCGCGTCCTCGCCCGAGATGCCCCAGGCGATGTCCGACATGTGGACCATGCCGTCGACGTCGCCGGGCAGGCCGATGAACAGGCCGAACTCGGTGGCGTTCTTGACCTCGCCCTCGACGACCGAGCCGACCGGGTGCTTCTCGGCGAACTCTTCCCACGGATTGCGCTGGGCCTGCTTGAGGCCGAGCGAAATGCGGCGCTTGTCGGAATCGACTTCCAGCACGACCACTTCGACCTCCTGCGAGGTCGAAACGATCTTGCCAGGGTGCACGTTCTTCTTGGTCCAGCTCATCTCGGAGACGTGGACCAGCCCCTCGATGCCTGGTTCGAGCTCGACGAACGCGCCGTACTCGGTGATGTTGGTGACCGTGCCGGTGACCTTGGCGCCGATCGGGTACTTGGCGGCAACGCCTTCCCACGGATCGCTCTCGAGCTGCTTCATCCCCAGGCTGATGCGCTGCGTATCGGGATTGATGCGGACGATCTGCACCTTCACGGTGTCGCCGATATTGATCACTTCGGACGGGTGGTTGACCCGCTTGTAGCTCATGTCGGTGACGTGGAGCAGGCCGTCGATCCCACCGAGGTCGACGAACGCGCCGTAATCGGTGATGTTCTTGACCACGCCGTCGAGGATCTGGCCTTCGGAGAGCTTGTCGATCAGCTCGCTGCGCTGCTCGGCGCGGGTCTCCTCGAGGACAGCGCGGCGCGACACGACGATGTTGCCGCGGCGGCGGTCCATCTTGAGGATCTGGAACGGCTGCGGGACATCCATCAGCGGGCCGACATCGCGGACCGGGCGGATATCGACCTGGCTGCCGGGGAGGAAGGCAACGGCACCGTCGAGATCGACCGTGAAGCCGCCCTTGACGCGGCCAAAGATACGGCCTTCGACGCGCTTGCCTTCGCCGAATTCGCTTTCCAGCTTGTCCCACGCGGCTTCGCGGCGGGCGCGGTCGCGGCTGAGCATCGCCTCGCCTTCGGAATTCTCGACGCGGTCGACGAACACTTCGACTTCGTCGCCCACCTTGAGCTGTTCTTCGCCTTCGCCGCGGGCAAACTCGCGCAGCGGGATGCGGCCTTCGCTCTTCAGGCCGACGTCGATCAGGGCCATGCCGTTTTCGATGGCGGTGACGGTGCCGTGGACGACGCGGCCTTCGAAGCCTTCTTCGCCTGCGCCGCCGAGTTGTTCGTTGAGAAGCGCCTCGAAATCGGCGCGAGTGGGATTGGCGGTTGAAGCCATATAGTCGAGGTTCCTAGTTCAGTTTTTCCGGCCAGGCGGTTGGCTCCGCCGGTCTTTTCGGCCGAACTGCCCGCGAGGCCGGATGCCGCCGCGAGCGCCCTTTCGAACCTGCTGCCGAGGCGAGGGCGAAAAAGGCGGGGGAGGGCGGAGAAGCCGCCTGACAAACCCGATCGTGCCTTGAAGCGCGCACTCGACCCGAGCCGCGGCCCGATCGAACGGGGCGCAGGTAGGCGCAAAGGGTGCAAAAGGCAAGCGAAAGCGATGGTCCAAAAGCCGGCGTTGCCGCGAGCGGCCGGCCGAGGCTGGATGGCTTGCCTAGGCGCCGAAGCCGCCGCAGCACCAGGCGAGCGGCTCGGTGAACGCGAAGCCGAGGCGCGCGCTGGGGCAGAAGTCGGCCATCTCGTCGGCAACCTGCCGGAAGATGTCCCACGGCATCGAGCGCGTACGTGCACCCATCAGGTTGGCGCCGAAGTTGGTCTCGGAATTGCCGGTGCCGACGTCGCACATGAGGCAGCGCAAATTGCAGAAATTGTTGACCCCGAGGATGACGTGCCGCGGCGCCGCAAGCGCCTGGACGCGCACCTTGGCGCGCAGCAGGTCGACTGTGGACATCACCAGGCGGGCTTGCCGCCGCGAACCATCGCGCTCCCCTTCGAGGGATAGGTGCTTTGGCTGGCCGTGAAGGTTCAGCCCTACCGGGGCTGGCCTGCGGGTGCGTGAGGGTGGTCGGAAGCGGTCGCTATGGGCGGTTTGCGTGAGACGCTGCTTTAACCGCTGCCAAGGCGGCGGCCGTCGCCTCTTCGATGGTCATGCCCGATGTATCCAGCACGATCGCGTCCTCGGCCTGGCGCAGCGGCGCTTCGGCGCGGGTGCGGTCTCGCTCGTCGCGACGGCGAAGGTCCGCGGTGATCTCCTCGAGCGAGCGCTGGTCGCCGCGGGCGTGCATTTCCCTCCAGCGACGCTCGGCGCGAGCTTGGAGGCTGGCCGTGATGTAGAGCTTCACGTCGGCGTCGGGCGCGATGACGGTGCCGATGTCGCGCCCGTCGAGCACCGCGCCACCGGGTTGGGTGGCGAAGGCACGCTGGCGCTCGAACAGCGCCTCGCGGACCGAGTGATGGACCGAGACGCGGCTGGCGAAGCCGCCGACCGCCTCGCTGCGCAGCTCGGGATCGAGCAGCAGGCCTTCGGGGAACGTGCAGGCGGCGAGGGCGTCGCCGGCGTCGTCCGGATTGCCCCCGTCGAGGAAGACCTGCCGCCCGACCGCGCGGTAGAGCAGGCCGGTGTCGAGGTGGGGCAAGCCGAAATGCGCGGCGAGGGCCTTGGCGATGGTGCCCTTGCCCGAGGCGGTCGGCCCGTCGACGGCGATGATCACACGCGCTTCCCGCGCTGGCGCGCTTTGCCGAGACCGAACAGCGCGACAACGGCCCACACGCTTGCAAGGACCATCGACGGCCGGTTGCGGTTGACCGTGAGCGAGCGGATCAGCGCGGCCGCGCTGACGAGGTCGAGGCCGCCGACGAGGTACGGGTTCGCGGTCTTGCTTGCCGTGACAAGGGCAGAGGCCGAGACGATAAGCACCATGCCGAGAAAGCCAATGCCATTGGCGGTCTCGGGGGTCATCTTGGCCGCCCCGCCCAACCCGATTCCGTCACGCTGAACCCGCTTCATCATCCATCGGGCCCTGGGGACCCTCCGGGCGTACGGAGCAACGGTTGAAACACGGTGACGAAGTGCGGGGCGTGGGGAGGACATCGGTCTCATCCCGCCAGCCCGTCAAGCAGCGCCTCGAAGGCGGGGAAGCTCGTCGCGATCGGACGGGTGTCGTCGACTTCGACGCCGTCGCGGCTGGCGAGGCCGGCAACGGCCATGCTCATCGCGACACGGTGGTCGAGGTGAGTCCTTGTCCGGCTGTTGGCGCTCCCGCGCAGCGGCATGCCGCCTGTGCCCTCGATGACGAGGCCGTCCTCGCGCTCCTCGATCCGCGCGCCGGCGCCGGTGAGCGCGGCAGCCATTGCCGCGAGGCGGTCGCTTTCCTTGACGCGCAGCTCGTCGAGGCCGCTGGTGGTGGTCGTTCCTTCGGCCAGCGAGGCGGCGACGAACAGGATCGGGAATTCGTCGATCATGCTCGGGGCGAAGACGGGGTCGACCTCGATGCCCTCGAGCGCGGAGTGGCGTACGAGAAGGTCGGCTACAGGCTCGCCGCCGACTTCACGGCGGTTCAGCTCCTCGATGTGCCCGCCCATCTCGCGAAGGACCGCGAACAGCCCGGCGCGCGTCGGATTGAGGCCGACGTTTTCGATGACCAGCTCGCTACCGGGCACGATCAGCGCGGCGACGGCGAAGAACGCGGCGGACGAAGGATCACCCGGCACGTCGATCCGCTGCGGCTTGAGGTCCGCCTCGCCGCGCAGGCGGATCACGCGCTCGCCGCGTTGTTCCTCGACCCACAGCTGCGCACCGAAGCCCTTGAGCATGCGCTCCGTGTGGTCGCGCGTCGGCACCGGTTCGATCACGCTGGTCACGCCGGCCGTGTTGAGCCCGGCCAGCAACACCGCGCTCTTCACTTGCGCGCTGGCGACGGGGAGGCGGTATTCGATCGGAATCGCGGGGCTGAGGCCACGTTCGGTCAGTGGCAGCGTGGTGCCGTCGAACTCGGCGCCCATGCGGCCAAGCGGCTCGGTCACGCGACCCATCGGGCGCTTCGACAGGCTGGCGTCGCCAACGAACGTCGCGCTGATCGGGTGGCTGGCAACGAGGCCCATGAGGAGCCGCGTCGAGGTCCCGGAATTGCCCATCTCGAGGGCTGCCTTGGGCTGCAACAGCGCGCCGACGCCGACGCCGTGGATGCGCCATTCGTCGCCCTCGCGCTCGATCGCCGCGCCCATCGCCTCGAGCGCGGCGGCGGTGGCCATCACGTCCTCGCCCTCGAGCAGACCGGCAACGCGCGTCTCGCCCACCGCCAGCGCGCCAAACATCAGCGAGCGGTGGCTGATCGACTTGTCGCCCGGCACGCGGATGTGGCCCCTGAGCGGCCCGGTAGGCGTGAAGCGGCGCGGGCGCATGGATGAAGGGTCGTGGCTCATGAGGCGGCGGGCTTTTGACAGCGCCACCCCCTTATGGCAAGGCGCGCGCCGCTGTTGACTCCGGCCCTTGAATCGCGTGTGGGCCGCACCCAATCAAGTGAACGAATTTCCGTCCGCCCCGCAGGGG
>DATJHD010000284.1:0-3203 GCA_035494275.1 Croceibacterium sp. | reverse complement strand
GTATGGGAGATAAGCCATATAAAAATATGGCGCAAGATTGCCGGTTTGACAGGTCGATAAACCTATGCCTGCAGCCCTATCGCCTGCTCGTGAGGGGCGCTTCTAGAGGCGATCCTGAGGTGGAGCAGCTCGGTCGGGGAGACGCTGGAGATGCGGCGCCTGAAATCCGGCCGGGGCCGAGGCGCGGCGACCAGCTTCGGTGAGCGCGGCGCCCGTGGGCGTGCTTCGCACGCACGCTCCCGGGAGGCCCCGCACAGCCGCCCGCCGGCACGAAGACCGGCTGCCCCCGCTTTGGGGCTTCACGCGGCGGAGATGAAGGGGCGGCGGGAGCCGCTCCGGATCGGGCCCAATGGGGGGCCCGTCTCCGCCCGGAAGAGCGGCCGAGGGTGCCCAAAACCGCCGCACGTGGAGCGCCGGGTGGCGAGCGCGCTGATCGCAAGGCGCGCTGCCGCCCATCAGGCGGCAAACTTCGGTAGCGCCACCCGGCGCTCCATCCCCTCGCACTTTTTTGCGGGGGCGACTCCCCCCGACCCCCCTGTCGAGAGGGGAATCGAGACGGCGGCGTACCCGGCGCCGCAAAGAATACGGGCGATGCCGCGCGCCTTCCTCGATCCCGTTCGTCCCCGCGGAAGCGGGGACCCAGTTGTGAGTCAGTGCTGGATTTCCGCTTTCGGGGGAATGAACGGAGATTGTGGCGCGCCCTTGAGGCCTTGTCGCGCCCGCCATTGCCTTGGTAGCGGTAAGGCAAAGACAACAACGGAAACGCTCAATGCCCCTCTACATCTGCACAGCCTGCGGCACGCAATATCCGGAGAGCGCGCAAGCGCCGGCGCAATGCGTCATCTGCGAGGAAGAGCGCCAATACGTGCCGCCGCGCGGCCAGACATGGACGACGTTCGAAGCGCTGCGCGCCGGCTACATGAATGCCTTCCACCAGCACGAGCCGGCCGTCATCGGCATCGGCGCGACGCCGAGTTTCGCCATCGGCCAGCGCGCCATCCTCGTGCAGACGCCGGGCGGCAACGTCCTGTGGGACTGCATCGCGCCGCTCGACGCCGCGACCATTGCGCTGATCAAGGGCCTCGGAGGGCTGAAGGCCATCGCCATCTCGCATCCGCACTTCTACACGACGATGGTCGAGTGGGCTCACGTCTTCGGCTGCCCGATCCATCTGCACGCCGCCGATCGCGACTGGGTCATGCGCAAGGATGATGCGGTCAGGCATTGGGACGGCGAGACGCTCACGCTCTGGGACGGTGTCACGCTCGTGCGCTGCGGCGGGCATTTCCCGGGCGGAACCGTGCTGCACTGGGCGGGCGGTGCCGGTGGCAAGGGCATCGTCTGCTCCGGCGACATCCTCACGGTCGCGACCGACCGCAAATGGCTCACCTTCATGCGCAGCTATCCGAACATGATCCCGCTGTCGCGGCGCGAGGTCGAGGCCATCGGCCGCGCCATGGCGCCGTTCGCGTTCGAGCGCCTCTACGGCCATTACTTCGACCGTGTGATTTCATCGGACGCGAAATCGGTGCTGGAGAAATCCGTCGCGCGCTACATCGCCGCGATCGAGGGGACGCGGGGGTATTGATTTTCTTGTCGTCACCGGGCTTGTCCCGGTGACCCCGATTAGGAAGGCACGTTGCCAACCTAAGCGAGATCGCCGGGACAAGCCCGGCCATGACAATTTCAATTCAGGCCACGCGAATGAAACAAAAACGGCCGGGACAAACCCGGCCGTTTCCAAATTCCAAACCTCGAAAGAGGCGAGGGCGCTTACTCCGCGTCTTCGTCCTTCTTGCCGCCGCCGAGCTGCTTGAGCTTGGCGAACACGGCGGAGACGTCGAGATCGCCGCCGGGCTTGTTCTCGGCCTCGGCGGCAGCGGCCGCTTCCTCGGCTTCCTTGCGCGCGGTCGTTTCGGATGCGGGCAAAAGCGTCGCACCGGTTTCGACCGGCACCGGCTTCTCCTTGTTGGCGCGCTGCACCTCGAGATCGAGGTCGATCTGCGAGCACAGGCCGAGCGTCACCGGGTCCATCGGTGTCAGCGCGGCCGAATTCCAGTGCGTGCGCTCCCGGATCGAGGCGATGGTCGACTTGGTCGTGCCGACCAGCCGCATGATCGCCGCGTCCTTGAGCTCCGGATGGTTGCGTACCAGCCACAGGATCGCGTTCGGGCGGTCCTGGCGGCGCGACACCGGCGTATAGCGCGGGCCCTTTTTGCTGCGGTCGTGGCCGGCGAGCGGCACTTTCGGCGTGCTCAGCGACAGGCGGATGTCCGGGTTGGCCTCGGCGTTCTCGATCTGCTCGCGGGTGAGCTGGCCGGTCAGGATCGGGTCGAGTCCCTTGATGCCCTGCGCGGCGTCGCCGTCGGCGATCGCCTTCACTTCCAGGGGGTGCAGCTTGCAGAAATCGGCGATCTGGTCGAACGACAGCGCCGTATTGTCCAACAGCCAGACGGCCGTCGCCTTCGGCATCAGGGGTGCTGCGGTCGCCATGAAATAAATCTCCTCTGCGCTTCGCCCGCCCGGCGGGCGAAGCAGGTGGATCATCGATGATGATCTGGGATGCCCGGAATATAGGCGGCGGGCTGCGGTGACGCAACCTCCGGACCTTGACAGATGCGGGCTGCGCGCCCCATGTCGGGGCTTGGACAAGGCGCGTCGTTTGCCGCGCATTCGAGGACGCCGGACGTGGCCGAGATCTCGGAAAAACCGCTGCTTCAGGTGCTTCTCTGCTCGCCCCGCGGCTTCTGCGCCGGCGTGGTGCGGGCGATCGAGAGCGTCGAGCGGGCGCTCGCCATCCATGGCGCCCCGGTCTATGTCCGCCACGAAATTGTCCATAACCGATACGTGGTCGACGGCCTGCGCCAGAAGGGCGCCATTTTCGTCGAGGAACTGGACGAGGTTCCGGACGACGGCCAACCGGTCATCTTCTCGGCGCACGGCGTGCCGCGCACGGTTCCGGCCGAGGCGGGCCGGCGCAACCTGTTCGCGCTCGACGCCACCTGTCCGCTGGTCACCAAGGTGCACCGCGAGGCCGAGATACACCATCGCAAGGGCCGCGAGATCGTGCTGATCGGCCATGCCGGGCACCCGGAAGTGGTCGGCACCATGGGGCAGTTGCCGCAGGGCTCGATCACGCTGGTCGAGACCCCCGAGGACGTCGATAAATTCGTCCCCAGGGACGTCCATAACCTCGCCTACGT
>DATJHD010000283.1:0-3225 GCA_035494275.1 Croceibacterium sp. | reverse complement strand
CAGCGCGATGCAGACCCCGTCCGCGGCGCCTTGCCGAGCGATGGTGCCGCCGTCGATCTGCCGGCCAGGATGCCCGAAACCTACGAGGAACGCAGCGCGCTGCTGGACAAGATGGTCGCGGCTGGACCCGACAAGGCCAATCCGTTCACCGACCGCCGCCAGCGCCTCCGCCGCGCCCGGCTGATCATGCAATCGCTCGGCCACACTTTCGATCGTGAGCCGCTCATCGACCTCAGCCAGTACCCGAACAACTGGCCGGAGCTGGCCCGGCAGTATCACAAGGCGGCATAGTCCTTCCGCCATTTCGAGGAAAGGGCGGCCCGGCGAGCGAGGCCGCCCTTTCTCGCGCGTGTCAGCCGCGCTCGCCCGGGCGGGCCGCGGCGCCTTCGGCGACGCAGGACCAGCTCGACGGCTCGTTCGCGTCGCCAGCCCCCTTGTAATGCGCGACCTTCGGCCAGGCACAGTCGAGGCGCGTGAGCGACTTGTCGCGTTTGGTGGCGACGACGGTCTCCGGGGCTGTCCCGCTGTGCACCCAGCTGTTGATCACGTCGGTCACCGGAAGCACGTCAGCGCCGACCCCGCCGCCGCAATGACCGACAGCGGGAGCGAAGAACACCCTGAATTGCTGCGCCGCGCGCGGGTTCTGCGCGACCACCTGCCGGGCGTAATCCATTGTCCCGACCGGGCTCGGGCCCGGGTCGCTCTCGCCGTGCCACAGCAGCAGCTTGCCGCCGTGGGCAAAGAACTTCGACAGATTCGGGTCCTTCGCCTCGTACATCTGCGCGAAGGTGCTGGCGCGCACCACCGGCGCGTCGGTCGCGGCCGAGAAATGCGCCCAGTCGACATCGCGGTTGGGGAACATCAGCGGCTTCAGGCCGAGCAGGCCGCCGCCGCCGGTGGTGTCCGGCTTGCCGTTGGTGCCGATGAAGAAACTCCAGCCGGTCTCGCCGCCGCGACTGATGGGCCACATCGCCCATTGCCCGTCCGGCGACTTGATGCCGTCGTAGAGCGCCTTGAGAGCGGTGACCTGCGGCGCCGCGAGGCAGCTCGCCGATTTGGCGCCGGAGCACTGGATAGTTGCCGGGTCCCAATGGCACTGGTGCGGATCGTTGATGATCCCGTCCTTGAGGCCGTCATCGGCATCGCATTCGGCCAGCGCCGAATCCTGGGCCAGCTTGAGGTCGTCGGCGGTGAAGGCGGCGCCCGGCATGGCGAACTGGTTCGTGCGCATCAGCCCGGTCGTCTGCGTCTGCAGCGTATAGACCGGCGCGCCGGCGACGATTCCGTCGTAGTCGTCGGGAAACCGCTGCGCTTCCATCAGGCCCATGCGCCCTCCGGTCGAGCAACCGACATAGACCGCCGCCGAGTGCTTCTGGCGGTAATAGGCGTCGGCCAGCGTCTTGCCGTGCACGGTCATTTCGTGGATCGCCCGGTAGCTGAAGTCTTTCGCCTTGTCGGGATCGACCGCCCACGAGTTGTCCCAGATGCCGCCGATCGGATGGCCGCCGTCGGTCTGCATGGTCGCGAAGCCCTTCTGCAGCGCCTCGGTCGCCGCCTGCAGCGATATGTTGCCGATCCAGCCGCCGCCGCCGATACCGTAAACCTCGCCGTTCCAGTTCTCGGGCAAGCGATAGACGACGCCGATACTGGAGCCCGGGACGGGCTTCAGCGTCGCGGTGACTTCACAATAGCCGGGCAGCCCTTTGCTCGCGTCGGCATCGTGCCAGGCGGTCGAGGCGGTGGCGGCGCCGAATTGCCTCGCGGTCACGGCCGAACAGGCCTGCGCTCCGCTCGGCGTCGCGGCCCGGGCCGCGCCGGGCGCGCCGGAAGTGGTGCTGACGTACCCGCAAGCCAGCAGTGCCAGCCCGGCGGCGATCGCGTGTCTCATAGTTCTCTCCCTCGACCCTCAGGCAAGGCCGAGGCCGGCGATGGCCCAGCCTTCCTTGCCCTTGATGTATTCGGTGACCAGCACGCGTGCCTCGGCGTGCTCGTGGCTTCCCTGGCCTTGCAGCCGGTGCATCCGTTCGAGCGTCGTGGCGCCGGTGAATTCCGTTCGGAAGTTTGCCACGCAGGCGCGGCGGCAAGTGGCGCTTTGGCCGTCTGCGGCGAACGCGATCTCGAGGTCGTGCGCCGGATCACCGGCGAGGGCGGTCAGGCCGCTCGCCAGCTTGCGCTCGCCACGATTGATCTGCCGAACCACCTCGCGGTGCAGCGCGGCAATCGCCTTCTCGTCCTGCAGTCGCGCGAGCGTCGCCCTGCTTTCCGCGTCGGCCGGCGCGGCAGCCGGCGTGGCGATGGCCAGCGGCGCGGCGGCGATCGCTCCGCACTTGAGGAAGTTGCGGCGGGATGTTGTCGGGTCCATGGTCATTTCCCTTTCCGCACCGGGAAGAAGCGCTCGACGTCGAACTTGCCGGCGTGGCGTGACGGCGCGCCCACGGCGCTCATCGAGAGGCCGCCCTGCTTGCCGCAGTGATAGCCGATCCCGGCGTCGTGCATCGTGCGCATGTTGATGAGGACGGTGCCGAGCGTGCCGTTGCACGCCTCTTCCTGCCAGCGACCGAAATAGAGCTGGTCGCGGATCTTCACGAAGTCGCCGCTGCCGCTCCATTCTGTGGCGAAGTGGCCATCGGCCGTCGGGATGATCCACGAGGTCGTGTAAGGCGTCGAATACAAGTGCATCGAGTTGAGGCCCGGCGAATACTCCCAGGTGAACGCCCGGCCGAGCATGTCGCGGGTACGCTGGTGGCGCTTGCTGCCCGGGTTGGGGATGCCCTCGCCGACGATCCTGCCGAACAGTGTCTCGCAGCCTGCTTCGTTGGCGAAGTAGGGCGTGTTGAGATAGCCGTGAAAGTTGGTGGCGAGGCCCGCATCGAGGTCGGCGACGACGATGTGCCCGTCGTGGTTCGCCTCGCCTTCGAGCAGGTGGCCGAAGATGAACGCGCCGGGCATCATTTCCCACGCGTTGTAGCGCGCCTCGCAAAAGCTGGCTTTTGCGTCCTTGCGCCATTCCAGGGTCTCGGGGCCGGTGAAGCGGTACTCCATACGCGGGCCCGCATCGTATTCGATCGCGAACTGCCTGCCGGCGAGCGCGCCGCTCGACGCGGTGCCGTTGCCGGCCATCGGGCTCGGCTTGTCGAACACGTGCACGTTGCCGGAAGCGACGAGGGCATCGACTTCGGCGCGGCTCATCTTGTCCATCGTTGCGAGCGGGCGGTAAACGCGCCG
>DATJHD010000282.1:0-4546 GCA_035494275.1 Croceibacterium sp. | reverse complement strand
TGCGGTCGTAGAGGACCTTGGCGAACAGGCCCCCGCCGACCAGCAGGGCGCCGGGAACGGAGCGCGTCGCCATCCGCGCGACCGCGGCGGTGACCATCGTGTGCACCATGCCGCGGCCCTCGACGATGGCGACCGCCTGCTGCTTTTCGAAGCGCGCCTTCAGCAGGCCCTTTTCCATCGATCGCCGCGCCAGGCGGCCGGCGCTGGCGACGGCGATCTCGGCAATGAGCAGGTTGGTCGCGGGGTTGGGGCTCGGCCCCGGCGCCTGCTCGATGCCCTTGCGCGTCTTCGCTGCCGCCTTTTGCACCGCGCGCCGGCCGGAGCGCGTCAGCCTGGCCGAAAGGCTCTTGGTGTCAGACATCGCCTCGCCCCCAATTGCGCGGCGCGCAGAACCGCCGCGCGGCTACTTCTTGCGGCCGAAATCGACCGTGACGACGTTCGAGCCGTCGTCGCCGTCAACGTCACCCTTGTCGTCCCGTTCCTTGTCCCCGCCGGGCGTGTCGTTCTCGGCGTCCTCGTGCTCGGGCGGCGCGACATCGGGGGCGACGGCCTGGAACTGCAGCCCGAAGTCGACCGCCGGGTCGACAAACGCGGTGATCGCCGCATACGGAATTTCGAGCTTGGCGGGCACCTGGTTGAAGGACAGGCCGACGGTGAAGCCCTCCTCGTCCACCTTGAGGTCCCAGAACTTGTTCTGCAGCACGATGGTCATCTCGTCCGGGAACCGCTCGCGCAGGCTCCTGGGGATCGAGACGCCGGCCGCGCCGGTCTTGAAGGTGATGTAGAAGTGGTGGTTGCCGGGCAGTTCGCTGCCCGATCGCTCCACTTCGCCGAGCACCCGGCCGACCACCGCGCGCAGGGCTTCCTGCACGATCTCGTCGTAAGGAATGAGGCTGTCGGGCGCTTCGTCGCTCATGTCAGGGGATAGGTGGCGAGGCGTGTCCCCGCGGTCAAGCCGCAACATGCATCTGCTTGCGTGCTCCACGCGGCGCTCTATAGGCGAGCCCATGCGCACGGGCCGGATCAGCCGCGACACCAGCGAGACGAAAATCCGCGTCGAGATCGATCTCGACGGCAGCGGCGCCTACGACGTTTCGACGGGCATCGGCTTCCTCGATCACATGGTCGAGCAGTTCAGCCGCCACTCGCTGATCGACGTCACGATGAAAGTCGACGGCGACCTTCACATCGACCAGCACCATACGACCGAGGACAGCGCGATCGCGCTCGGCCAGGCGATCGCCCAGGCCCTGGGCGACAAGGCCGGCATCGCTCGCTACGGCCACGCCTATTCGCCGATGGACGAGACGCTGGCGCGTGTCGCGCTCGACATCTCCGGCCGGCCGTTCCTCGTGTGGAAGGCGCACTTCACGCAGGAAAGGCTCGGCGAATGGGACACCGAGCTGATCGAGCACTGGTTCCACTCGGTGGCGCAGGCGGCCGGGATCACGCTGCACGTCCAGCTGCTCTACGGGCAGAACAACCACCACGTCTGCGAGGCGATCTTCAAGGGCTTCGCCAGGGCGATGCGTGCCGCGGTCGAGCTCGACCCGCGCAAGGGCGGGGCGATACCGTCGACCAAAGGACAGCTCGGAGGCTGAGGCCCCAATGGCAGAAGCGATTGCGCTGATCGACTACGGCGCGGGTAACCTCCAGTCAGTGCATAACGCGCTGAGGGCGGCCGGGGCGGAACGGGTTGCGGTCACCGCCGATCCGAAGCTCGTGCGCGGCGCGCGGCGGATCGTGCTGCCGGGCGTCGGCTCGTTCAAGGCGTGCATGGAAGGGCTAGCGGCCATTCCCGGGATGATCGGGGCGCTGGAGAAGCGCGTGCTGGCGGACGGCGTGCCGTTCCTTGGCGTGTGTGTCGGCATGCAGCTGATGGCGGAGCGGGGCCTGGAGCACGGCGAAACGCCCGGGCTCGGCTGGATCGAAGGGCAGGTCGAGCTTATCGAGCGCACCGATCGCGAGATCAAGATCCCGCACATGGGGTGGAACGACGTGTCGCCGACACCGCACCACGATGGGGCACAGCTGGTCGAGCCCGGCGAAGCCTATTTTCTGCACTCGTACCACTTCGTGCCCGACGATGGCCGCGATATCGCCGCGATGACCGACCATGGCGGGGGCCTCGTCGCGGCCGTCGCTCGCGACAACCTGCTCGGCGTGCAGTTCCACCCGGAGAAAAGCCAGGCCTACGGCCTCAGCCTGCTCGCGCGGTTTCTCGACTGGCGACCGTAAGGTCCTCCCGGTCCCCCAGGGGAGCCATTCTAGGAACCAGCCTTGGCGAAAGCCGTCTCCGCCCCAGAGGAGATACGCCATGGCCGAAGCCGACCCCAACATTGCCGATGCCCACACGAGAACGCCCCCGCTGAAGGGCCGCAAGGCGATCGTGACCGGCGGAACCACGGGCATCGGCCGCGCGATAGCCGTGCTGCTGGCGAGCGAAGGGGTCGAGATCTTCACTTGCGGGCGCAACGAGGAGCACTTGAGGGATGGCCTCGAGCGGATCAACCAGGTCGGCAGGGGCAGCGGGATCGCGGTCGATCTCGCCGACAAGGACGGCCTCGACCGCTTCTTCGACGAAGCCGGCCGGCGCCTCGGCGATTACGACATCGCCATCATCAACGCCGCCATCCCGATCGACGGCGTCACCCAGACCAGCGAGGACGAGGCGCGCTACGGCGTGGCGGTGGACTTCGTCGCCTACGTGATGAGCGCGCACAAGGCGGCCCGCGCGATGAAGGACAAGGGCGACCTGATCATGATCGGCTCGATGAGCGCGCATTACCTCGGCGCGTCGTCGTCGATCTATTCGGGCGTCAAGAGCGGCATCCAGGGTTTTGCCGAGGCGCTACGCAAGGAGCTTGGGCCGCAGGGCATCAAGGTCGGCCTGGTCGAGCCGGGGATGACCGGCGCGGACTTCCAGCTGCCCGATATCCCGGTCGAAAGGCAGCGCGAGATGATCAACGCCGACAAGATGCTGCGTGCCGAGGACATCGCGGTCGCGGTCCATTTCATGCTCACCCAGCCGCGCCGCGCGGTCGTGCAGCAGCTCGCGATGACCGAGCGGATCAAGCAATGAGCTTTCCCGAGGACTGCCTGGTCCTCGCGCCCGACGACATCGACCTCGCGCGTTCGCCGCTGGCAGGGAAGATCGCGCACGAGAGATACGTGCTCGGCGCCTTCAATCCCGGTATGACCCGGCTGGAGAACGGCAACCTGCTGCTGGTGGTCCGTATCGCCGAGGCGCTCAAGACGCCGATCTTCGACGGCGAGGTGCACGCGATCCGCTGGGATGCCGAAGGCGGCTATGTCGTCGACGGCTGGCCTCTCGAGCTTTGCGACACCGCCGACCCGCGCAAGTTCCTGCTGCGCGGGCATGGCTGGAAGATCATGGCGCTCACTTCGCTCTCGTGGCTGCTGCCGGTCGAGCTGACGCCCGACGGGCTGCAGCGGGTTGCCATCCATTATGACAAGGCCATCGCTCCTGCCGGCACCTGGCAATGCTACGGCGTCGAAGATGCGCGCATCAGCCGGGTCGGCGAACGCTGGCTAATGACCACCTGTTCGGTGAGCCCGGAACGGCACTCGACGACACTCTACAGTTCCGCGAACGCGCTCGACTGGAAGTTCGAGGGCATCGTGCTCGATCACCAGAACAAGGACATGCTGATCTTCGAAGGGCTGATCGGCGGCGAGTACTGGGCGCAGACGCGGCCCCTCGGCGATCTCTATTTCGCTTATCCGCCCGGCAGCCCGTTCCACGCCGGCCCGTCGATCAATCTCGCGACCAGCCCGGACTCCCACCACTGGCAACCGCACATCCAGCCCGGCATTCGCCCGCATTCGGGCACGCCGGCCACCGCCCGCATCGGCGGCGGCACACCGCCGATCCTGACCGAGATCGCGGGGCAGCGCGGCTGGCTGACGCTGTGGCACGGCGTCGAGCCGCACGAGATCGTCGGCATCTACCGTACCTACTGGTCGCTGCTCGATCCGGACGCGCCGTGGAAGGTGCTGGCGACCGGCCACCGGCCGCTGATCGAAGCCAATGCGGAGCTTACGCGCCCGCTGGAAGACAAGATGTACGTGCGTGACGTGGTCTTCACCACCGGCATCGCTGACGCCGGCGATCACTTCGTCGTCGCCGGCGGCGAAGCCGACCTCGCATGCCGCATCACCCATGTACCCAAGGGCGCGTTCGTCGCTTCTGAGTGATTGCGCCGCGCCGCATCGGGGATTACCGCGCGCCGCGATGATCGTGTTCCCCGCCATCGACCTCAAGGACGGCCAGGTCGTGCGCCTCGCCGAAGGCGACATGGCTCGCGCCACCGTTTACGGCGACGACCCTGCGGCGCAGGCGATGCTGTTCGCCGATGCCGGGGCCGGGCACGTCCACGTGGTTGACCTCGACGGCGCTTTCGCCGGGGAAAGCCGCAACCGCGCGGCGGTGGAAAGCATCGTCGAGCGCTTCCCGGGCTACGTCCAGCTCGGCGGCGGCATCCGCACGCCGGAGGCCGTCGCGGGCTGGTTCGATCTCGGCGTC
>DATJHD010000281.1:0-5826 GCA_035494275.1 Croceibacterium sp. | reverse complement strand
CCCGAGACCGGCGCAAATCGGCCGTAAAGGGGTTGCGCGCGCGTGCCGCGACCTCTAGCGAGCGGCAGCGACTGCGGCCGCGGGTTTCCCGTCGTGCCGCGGATTTTGTTTTTGATTGGGGGAAAGGTCCGCAATGAACCTCGTGGTTATTGCCATCGTGCTCGGTCTGGTCGCCGTGGTCTACGGCTTCGTCACCAGCCGCCAGGTGCTCGGCTCGTCGGCCGGTAGCGCCAAGATGCAAGAAATCGCCGGCGCGATCCAGGAAGGCGCGCAGGCTTACCTGAAGCGCCAGTATTCGACGATCGGCATCGTCGGCGTGGTCGTAGCGATCATCGTCGCGATCTTCCTCGGCCCGATCAGCGCCGCCGGTTTCGTGCTCGGCTCGATCCTCTCGGGTGTCGCCGGGTTCATCGGCATGAACATCTCGGTCCGCTCGAACGTGCGCACCGCGGCGGCCGCGCAGAACGGCTTGCAGCAGGGGCTGACGATGGCGTTCCGCGCCGGTGCGATCACCGGCATGCTCGTCGCCGGCCTGGCGCTGCTCGCGATCTCGGTGTTCTTCTGGTACCTCACCGGCCCGGGAGGCTACAGCGTCGGCGGGACCGACCGCACGGTGGTCCAGGCCCTCACGGCCCTCGCCTTCGGCGCCTCGCTGATCTCGATCTTCGCCCGTCTGGGCGGCGGCATCTTCACCAAGGCTGCCGATGTCGGCGCCGATCTCGTCGGCAAGGTCGAGGCCGGCATTCCCGAGGACGATCCGCGCAACCCGGCGGTGATCGCCGACAACGTGGGCGACAACGTCGGCGACTGCGCCGGCATGGCGGCCGACCTGTTCGAGACTTACGTCGTCACCGTCGGCGCCACGATGGTGCTGACCGCGCTGCTGGTGAAAGGCCTCGGCGCCGCCGGCCTGCTCGCGCTGATGACGCTGCCTCTGCTGATCGGCGGCGTGTGCATCGTCACCTCGATCATCGGCACCTATTGCGTCCGCCTCGGCGGCTCGAACAACGTGATGGGCGCGATGTACAAGGGCTTCATCGTCACCGCGATCCTTTCGGTCGTGGCGATCTACGGTTCGATCTACTTCGTCCAGCACGGCGACATGAACGCCGTGATCGGCGACCAGGCCTTCACCGGCATGGACCTGTTCTGGTGCTCGCTGCTCGGCCTCGTCATCACCGGCCTGATCATCTGGATCACCGAATATTACACCGGCACCAATTTCCGCCCGGTGCGCTCTATCGCCAAGGCCTCGGAGACCGGCCACGGCACCAACGTCATCCAGGGCCTCGCGGTCAGCCTTGAATCGACCGCGCTGCCGACGCTGGTGATTGTCGCCGGCATCATTATCGCCTACCAGCTCGCCGGCCTCATCGGCATCGCCTATGCAGCGACCGCGATGCTGGCACTCGCCGGCATGGTCGTGGCGCTCGACGCCTATGGCCCGGTGACCGACAACGCCGGCGGAATCGCCGAGATGGCCGGCCTCGACGACAGCGTGCGCGAGAAGACCGACCTGCTCGACGCGGTCGGCAACACCACCAAGGCGGTGACCAAGGGCTATGCCATCGGCTCGGCCGGCCTCGCCGCGCTGGTGCTGTTCGCCGCCTACACCACCGACCTGCGCGAGTTCTTCCCGAGCACGCCGGTCGATTTCAGCCTCGAAAATCCATACGTCATCGTCGGCCTGCTGCTGGGTGCGCTTCTGCCCTACCTGTTCGGCGCGCTTGGCATGACAGCGGTCGGCCGCGCTGCGGGCGACGTGGTGATCGACGTGCGCGACCAGTTCAAGAACGACCCGGGGATCATGGCCGGCACCAGCCGCCCGAACTATGCCAGGACGGTCGACCTGGTCACCCGTGCGGCGATCAAGGAAATGATCCTGCCGAGCCTTCTGCCGGTGCTGGCGCCGATCGTGGTGTACTTCGTGATCACGCTGATCGCGGGCCGCGAGAACGGCTTCGCCGCGCTCGGCGCGCTGCTCCTCGGCGTGATCGTCGGCGGGCTGTTCGTGGCGATCTCGATGACCGCCGGCGGCGGCGCATGGGACAACGCCAAGAAGTACATCGAGGACGGCCACTACGGCGGCAAGGGCTCCGAGGCGCACAAGGCCGCGGTGACCGGCGACACGGTCGGCGATCCCTACAAGGACACCGCCGGCCCGGCCGTGAACCCGATGATCAAGATCACCAACATCGTCGCCCTGCTGCTGCTCGCGGCGCTGGCGGCGCACGCGGCAGGCTGACATCGAACCGACAACCGAAGCGCTCGTCGCCAACCTGCTGCGCCTGCTGCAGCTGAAGGCCCTCGGCGACGACCGCTTCGAAGGCTCTCGCCGGGGTGACGGCGTCGGCCGGGTGTTCGGCGGCCAGGTGATCGCCCAGGCCCTGGTTGCCGCGCAGGCGTCCGTTCCAGAAGACCGGCCGGCCCATTCGCTCCACGCCTACTTCCTGCGCGGCGGCAGCGAGGAGCTCGACATCGAATACCGTGTCGAGCGCGGCTTCGATGGCGGCACTTTCGCCAACCGCCGGGTGATTGCGCTGCAGGAGGATCGCCAGATCCTCGCCTCCTCGGTTTCCTTCCAGCGCCGCGAGGAAGGTCCGGCGCACCAGGCGGCGGCGATGCCCGACGTGCCGCCGCCGGAAGACCTCGAGCCGGAGGACGCGGTGCTCGATCGCTACCGTGCCGAGATCGAGGCCCGCGCCCCGCGCATCATCCTGCGGCCGCGCCCGATCGAAGTGCGCGCGGCGGACCCGACCGGTCTACTCAGCCGCAAGCCCGCCTTGCCCGAACAGCACCTATGGTTCCGCGCCCGCGCCCCGCTGCCGGACGACCCGAAAGTCCACCGCGCGGTTCTCGCCTACTTCAGCGACATGCGGCTGATGGCGACGTGCCTGCTGCCTCACGGTCTCGCCTTCGCCCGCGGCGATGTACGCGGCGCGAGCCTCGATCACGCGCTCTGGTTCCACGCCGACGCCCGCGCCGACGACTGGCTGCTCTATTCGATGACCAGCCCGTGGAGCGGCCACGCGCGCGGCCTCAACTTCGGCCGCATCTTCACCCGCGACGGCCAGCTGGTGGCGAGCACCGCGCAGGAAGGGATGTTCCGCCGTGCCCGTTGACGATCAGCGCCAGCCCCTGGCCCGCGCCGCCTGTTCCTGCTCGGCGGTGAGCGCGGCCCCGGCGGCCATGTCCTGCGCTTGCGCCATGATCGCCGCGGCGGGACTGCCGGCCATCCGGTAGTCGCCTTGCCCAGGTACGGCTCCAGGCGCCGTCGCCTGCAGCCGCCAGCCGGTGGAATCCCTGCAGGCGATGCCGCTTTGCGCCCTGCCGGAGAAAGCGCGGCAATACTGGCCGGACTCGCTGCGGAAGCTGAGTAGCACGCGTGTCGGCGCATCGCTCGCCTGCGTGGCGACCAGCTGACGGTCGAGGGCACCGGCCAACGCGGGATCGGCATAACCCTGCGGCGTGCCGCGCGGAAGAAACACCGCCAGCGCCAGCGAGGCCGCGAGCGCCGGACCCACGATCCACGCCCAGCGCGCAGGGCCGCGAATGGCACGCCGCTGCCTGGCCGCGACCAAATCTACGACCCTGGGCTCGCCACCACCGACGAGGGCGGTCAGCCGCTCGGGAACCGGTGCATCGAGGATCGGCGCGAAATGCGAGGCCAGCCGCTGCTTCAGCGCACGGTGCCGCTCGACCTCGGCCGCGAGCGCCGGGTCAACCGCCACCCCCGCCGCCACCGCGCTCCGCCGCGGCTCGTCGAGCTGGCCGTCGGCGAATGCGGCGAGTTCCTCGGGCGTCACGCTCATACGCCGTCCCCCAGCCAGGCAAGCAGCGCGTCGCGCCCGCGGACCAGTCGCGAATTGAGCGTGCCCACCGGGCAGCCGACGATCTCGGCCGCTTCCTTGTATGAATAGCCCTCCACCATCACCAGCAGGACCGCCTCGCGCTGCTCGTCGGGCAGTGTGCGCAAGCCGCGATCGATCACGCCGAGCGTCACGGTTTCCTCCTGCCCGCCACTGCCGCCCACCGAGAGGCCGGCACTCTCGTCGACGAACGTTTCGCCGCGGCGCGTCCTCGCGCGGGTTTCGTCAATCCAGATGTTTCGCATCATCCTGATCATCCAACTGTCCAGTCGTGTCCCGGGCTGCCACAGTTCGCGCTTCTCGAGCGCGCGAATGAGCGTCGCCTGGCACAAGTCGTCGCCGTCGGCGGGATCGCGCGCCAAGCCCGCGGCGAAGCGCCGCAGCCTGGGAAGTAGCGCCAGCACGCCCTGTTCGAAGCCGTCGTCGGCTATGACTTGCCTCGTTTCACGGATTAAACGGATGGTCCCGTGCGTTTCATCCCTGCTTAAGGCAAAAATTCAAGAGTGCCGAGAATGCGTCGAATCCTTGCCCTCGCCAGTGCCTTGGCGGCCTTGCTCGCGGTTCCCGCCGCGGCGCAGCTGCTGCCGGGCGTCGCCGTCCCGCAACTGCCGGTCGTCGGCCCGCTGGCGCAAGGGGCGGAGCAGACGCTCGACCAGACGGTGAACCGGTCGCTCCAGTCCGTGCGGCAAACCGCCGGAGTGCTCCTGCAGGCTCGCACAGACAGGATTGCCGACTTGCTGCGAAAAAGGCGCAAGTTCGTCGAACCCGATGCCAGCGGCGAGCCGGCCGTGCGAGGCGAGCTGCTGCTCGTCGATCCAGGCCCGGGGACATTGGCCGCGGCGCGTGGCTTGGGGCTCTCCGACGCAACGACCGAGAAACTCGACGCGCTCGACATGACGGTCGTTCGCTTGACGTTGCCGCGCGGCCTGTCCCTGGCCGAGGCGCAAAAGCAGCTTCTCCAGCAAGCGCCCGAGACGCAAATCGCGCCCGACAACCTCAATTTCCAGAGCGGGGGCACGGCCGTGGAGACCGCCGCTTCGGCGGTCGCTGCCGCGCCTGCAATCGCCACCCGGGTCGGCATTATCGATGGCGGGCCTGGCAAGGGAATCTCGACAGTCGCCATTCGCGGTTTTGCGAGGGGCGCTCCTGCTTCGAGCGATCACGGTAGCGCGGTCGCCTCGCTGCTCGCCGGCGCGGGTGCCCGCAACCTGATAGTCGCCGATGTCTATGGTGCCGATCCGGCAGGCGGTAACGCTCTCGCCATCGTTCGGGCGCTCGACTGGCTCGCGGGCGCGGGTGCGCAGGTGGTGTCGATCAGCCTCGTCGGCCCTCGAAACGCCGCGCTGGCAAAGGCGATCGACGCGGTGCGACGCAAGGGCATGGTGGTCGTCGCTCCGGTCGGTAACGACGGCCCCGCCGCGCCGCCCGCCTATCCGGCATCCTACCCCGGCGTTCTCGCCGTCACCGCAGTCGACAAGCATGAGCGCCCGCTGATCGAAGCCGGTCACACATTGCACCTCGACTACGCGGCGCCCGGCGCGGACATTCGCGCGCTCAACAAATCCGGCAAGTGGGTGAGCGTGCGCGGCACATCGTACGCGGTTCCGCTGGTTGCCGCCCGTGCCGCAGCCGCCGTGCGGCGCGGAAGCACGTGGAAGCTGACCCTCGACGACGAGGCCGAGGACCTGGGACCCAGGGGGCCTGACGCGCAGTATGGGCGGGGACTGTTGTGCAAGGCCTGCGGCCGGCGCTGACGGACGCCGCCGGCAGCTTTTTTGCCGCACCGTGAATTAAACCGACGCGGGCATCCGTTTTCCGAATGAGCCGGCCGGAGAGGGCCGGCGCAAAGGAAGAAGGAGCCTACATCATGAAACGGATTCTGATCGCCGGTTCGGCCCTCGCCCTGATCGCCGCTCCGGCATCGGCGCAACTCCTCGGCGGAGGCGGACTCGGTGGC
>DATJHD010000280.1:0-5216 GCA_035494275.1 Croceibacterium sp. | reverse complement strand
CACGAGCTTGAGCGCGCGCAACGTGTCCTCGAACACGTCGCGGAGCATAGTAACCTCTTCCGGATTGAATACATTGCTGTCCAGCAGTTGCCGGATGGGCATGGTCGTGACTCCTGCGCACTTATGGCGGGAGCCCGTCGGCCTTCCCCGTCATCGCCAAGGCGGCCGATGATGTAAAAGATATTAACATTCCTTGCCCGGTGGCGCAAGAAAAAAATGATCACCAGCAAAATGGACGCTCGGCTCTCGAAGGAAGAATCCGGCGCCCAACTACCGCTCCGGCAAATTCTCAACTGCGTCCAGCAAGGCAAACGAAATCGCTCCACTCGTTCCTTTGCGTGATGAGCTTCGTGTCGACCTCGACCTTTTACGCTCGTGCCGGAACGGCCCTTTCGCACCGCGCTGTTTATGAATCTCGACCCGCTGAACCGAAATTCTGAAAATGCCTTAGAGCGGCCTCGCGAAATGTCGGGGTGAGACGACCTTCCTAGAGGCCGGCCTTCCTCTGTATCGTTCCCTAGCGTCCTGCCACTCCGGTTTACGAGATGAAGTCGGGCGCAGGCGGGACACCGCAGCGACACGTATGTGTGGCTATCGTCGGCCAGCGCATCCGCAAACCAAGCCTGGACCTGCGCGCACCGGGTGATTGCGACCGGCTATTCCGATTGATTGCGACCAGGCGTTCCGATTGATCGCGACCACCCATTCCGGGCGATCGCGACCAGCCTGTGGACGGGGGTGACGGGCGCCGTTGGGTGATCCGCGAATCGGCATGGCTTCGCTCCTTTTCCACAGGGAGCGGGGCAATGCCTGGACCGAGATTACCCATGCGCAAGATCCGCGACGTGCTGAGGCTGTCGGCCGCCGGCATGTCGAAACGCAAGATTGCCGCCAGCCTCGGGGTGAGCGCGACGGCCGCCGGGGAGTGCATCCGGCGGGCGCGGCGTGCCGGCCTCACATGGCCGCTGCCGGAAGGCCTGACGGACGAGCCGCTGGAGCGCCGGCTCTTTCCGCCGCCCACAGTGGCGGCCAGAGATCGTCGGCCGCAGCCAAACTGGGTGGCGGTCCACCGTGAGCTGCGTCGGCCAGGGGTGACGCTGCAGTTGTTGTGGGAGGAGCATCGCGCCGTCCATCCCGACGGCTACGGCTATAGCCGCTACTGCGAGCTCTATCGCGCCTGGGAGGCGCGACTGTCGCCGACCATGCGGCAAAGCCACATTGCCGGCGAGCGCCTATTCGTCGATTATGCCGGCACGACGCTCGAGGTAGTCGACGCCTCGACCGGCGAGGTGATGACGGCGCAGCTGTTCGTCGCCGCGCTGGGGGCGTCGAACTACACTTATGCCGAGGCGACGTGGACGCAGGGGCTGTCCGACTGGATCGGCTCGCACACACGCACCTTTGCCTTCATCGGCGGCGTTCCGGCGATGGTGGTGTCCGACAATCTGCGGTCGGGCATCACCAAGGCGTGCTTCTACGAGCCGGCGGTCAACCGCACCTACGGCGAGATGGCGGCCCACTACAACACCGCCATTGTCCCGGCGCGGCCGTATCGGGCGCGTGACAAGGCCAAAGTTGAAGTTGCGGTTCAAGTCGCGACTCGCTTCATCATCGCCAAGCTGCGCAACCGGGCGTTCTTCTCCCTTGCTGCATTGAACGCGGCCATCGCCGAGCTGGTCGCGCAGGTCAACAATCGCCTGTCGCGCCATCTCGGTGCGAGCCGACAAGCGCTGTTCGAGGAGCTGGAGCGCTCGGCCCTCAAGCCGTTGCCGGCCGAGCCCTACGTCTTCGCCGAATGGAAGGAATGCAGGGTCGGGCTCGACTACCACGTCGAAATCGAGAAGCACTACTACTCGGTGCCGCACCAGCTGCTGCGCGAGAAGGTTTGGGCGCGCATCACCGCGCGCACGATCGAGGTCTTCCACCGCGGCAAGCGGGTTGCCGCGCATATGCGCTCCTCCTCCAACCGCAAGCATACGACGGTGCGCGAGCACATGCCGTCGAGCCACCGGCGCTATGCCGACTGGACGCCGGAGCGCCTGCGGCGGCAGGCCGGTGAGATCGGGCGCCACACCTCGGCGCTGGTCGAGATCATCCTGCGGGAGCGCACGCACCCCGAGCAAGGCTTCCGCGCCTGCGTCGGCATCCTGCGGCTCGCCAAGACGTATGGCCGCGAGCGGCTCGAAGCCGCTTGTCTCCGGGCGCTGGAGATCGGTGCGCGCTCCTACAGCTCGGTCAACTCGATCCTGAAGAATGACCTCGATCGCCGACGGCCTGCCACGCCCGCGGACGGGCCGGCGATAGCGCACGACAACATCCGCGGCCCCACCTACTTCCACTGAGGAGATGACGACCGATGCTCACACATCCTACCCTCGACCAGCTCAGAGCGCTCAAGCTCGACGGCATGGTACAGGCCTTCATCGAGCTTGAGGCGCAAGAAGAGGCCCGCAATCTCGCGCACGCCGAATGGCTGGCGCTGCTGCTCGACCGCGAGGCCGCCGATCGCGGCACCCGGCGCTTCCAGACCCGATTGCGTGTCGCCCGGCTGCGGCACAGCCAGGCGACGGTCGAGGACGTCGACTACCGCACGCCGCGCCGGCTCGACAAGGCGCTGTTCCAGCAGCTGGCCACCTGCCGCTGGATCGCCGAGCACCGCGGGTTGCTGATTACCGGGCCGTGCGGCGTGGGCAAGTCGTGGCTGTCCTGTGCGCTGGCGCAGAAGGCCTGCCGCGACGGCTACACCGTCCACTACGCTCGCGTCCCCCGCCTGTTCGCCGATCTCGATCTCGCCCACGGCGACGGCCGGTTCGCGCGGCTGTTCCGGTTACTGGTCAAGGTCGATCTGCTCGTGCTCGATGATTGGGGACCCGATCGCCTCTCGGCCAGCCAGCGGCGCGACCTCATGGAGATCGTTGAGGATCGTCATGGGCGTGGCTCCACGCTGATCACCAGCCAGCTTCCCGTGACCTCGTGGCACGATGTCATCGGCGAGCCCACTCTCGGCGACGCGATCTTGGATCGCATTGTCCACAACGCCTACCGGCTCGAGCTCGACGGCCCGTCGATGCGCAAGCTCAAAGCCGCCGAAGCAACCGAACCGTCGACGCCGCCCGCGGCGACCACCGCAGCAGATGGCAAGCCGACCAAGGGAGCCAAGAAATGAGCCGCAGATCAAGCGTCCCGGCCGCCCCCGTGGGTCAACAGGGACTTCCCGCGCGCGCCGCTGCGTCAGCCGTTGGGGCACTCCGCAGCGCGCGCGGGTCCCTCCTGTTGACTACGGGGACGGCCTCCACCGCGCTTGACGCCAAACGTGAACCCTGAGATCAGCAAATGCACCTGACGGCGCCGTCACACTGGTCGCGATCGATCGGTACGGGTGGTCGCGATCCGTCGGAACGAGTGGTCACGATCGTCGGAATGCGCATGTATAGGCGGCATGATCTCAATACAGGCTTTGGTACGGAACGTGAGAACCTTGCTCCAGATGCGAAGGGAAATGACAAATGGCCAACACCATGAGGAAGAACACCGATGCTGGAGTGAGGGGCGGAGTAGCCCGTAGTAGCGAGGAAACCTCTGTAATGGAGGTGGAGCGAAGGGGCGGCGTTATCCTGCCGACAAGCGCTGTCAACCTCCGGGGATGAACGGCGTGGCCTCGGCGAAGCCTTACGGCATTGCGAAGTGTACGGTATGGAAGGCATACCAGCTGGTCAAAGCCAACCGCGGGGCTGCCGGCATCGACGATGAAACCATCGACGACTTCGAGCAGGACCTGTCGAAGAATCTGTACAAGCTGTGGAACCGAATGTCGTCGGGGTCCTATCACCCGCCGCCGGTCACGCAGGTGCAGATTCCCAAGGCATCGGGAGGCACGCGAAAGCTGGGAGTGCCCACGGTCGCTGACCGTGTCGCGCAAACCGTGGTCAAACTTCTCATCGAGCCCAAGCTGGACCCGATCTTCCATCCGGACTCTTATGGGTATCGGCCGGGACGGTCGGCGAAGCAGGCAGTGGCGGTCACTCGTGGACGCTGCTGGCGATACGACTGGGTGGTGGAGTTTGATATCCAGGCGGCCTTTGATCAAATCGATCATAGGCTGCTAATGAAGGCGGTGCGCGCCCACATCAAGGAAGACTGGATTCTTCTGTACATCGAACGGTGGCTGGTTGCCCCGTTTGAAACGGAGGGCCGCGTTCTCGTCTCACGCGAACGCGGCACCCCGCAAGGCGGAGTGGTCAGTCCCATCCTGATGAACTTGTTCATGCACTACGCCTTCGACGCGTGGATGCAACGCACCAGCCCCAACTGCCCATTCGCACGCTACGCAGATGACGCGGTAGTTCACTGCCGCAGTCGAAAGCAGGCGGAGTCCGTAATGCGATCCATCGCGTTACGATTGGCTGAATGCGGGTTGACGATGCACCCTGACAAATCGAAGATCGTTTACTGCAAGGACAGCAATCGCAATGAGCAGTATCCACACGTGAGCTTTACCTTCCTCGGCTTCACCTTTAGACCGAGGAAGGCTTACAGCCATCACGGCAGGCTCTTCACCAGCTTCCTCCCGGGAGCCAGTGCGGATGCTCTAAAGCGGATGCGCCAAGCGGTACGCAGGTGGCGACTCAATCGCCAAACCCATGTCACGCTTGCCGATGTAGCCAGGCTCTACAACCCAGTGATCCAAGGGTGGTGGCAATACTACGGCGCGTTCTATGCGACCGTCATGCTTCGCCTCTTCCAGCACATTGATCGCGCGCTTGAACGTTGGGCCAGACGCAAGTTCAAGGCTCTTCATGGGCGCACTCGGCCCAGTGCCGAATGGCTGGACAAGATGCGGGCGGCCACCCCACTGCTGTTCCATCATTGGCGGGTGGCCGGGCGACAGGTTGGATAACGGGAGCCGTATGACGCGGGAGTGTCACGTACGGTTCTGCGAGCGGCTGCAGGGGCAGTTCCAGCGGCCGACTCACCACTTCGGCATGAAGGCGCACGTTGGCGTCGATGCCAGCAGCGGGCTTGTGCACACCGCGGGCGTGACGAGCGGCAACGTGCACGATGCGAAGGTGATGGACCGTTTGGTCCGCGATGACGACATGGCGACAAGGGCTACGCCAGCGATGCGAAGAAGCGCGCCGCGGAGGCGGCGGGGGTGCTCTGGGCGGTGAAGGAGAAGGTTCAAGCCGGGGGACTAGCAAGATCGCATGTCTCACGCT
>DATJHD010000279.1:0-3119 GCA_035494275.1 Croceibacterium sp. | reverse complement strand
GTAATTCGCGCGGGTTTCCATGCGGCGCCCCTATTCCCCTGTTTGCACGCGTGAGTCCATGCCCTTGCCTTCCTCCGGCCTATTCTGGACCGCGCGACCTCGAGGACCGTTGAAGTACTCCTGGATCCACGGATGGTCGCTCTCGAGCAGCTCGGGAATGGTGCCGACCGCGATGACCTTCTTGTCGGCGATGACCGCCACGCGATCGCAGATGGCGTAGAGCGTGTCGAGGTCGTGGGTGATCAGGAACACCGTCAGGCCGAGCGTGTCGGCGAGATTGCGGGTCAGTTCGTCGAAGCGCGCGGCGCCGATCGGGTCGAGCCCCGCGGTCGGCTCGTCGAGGAACAGCAGCTCGGGATCGAGCGCCAGCGCGCGGGCGAGGCCGGCGCGCTTCTTCATGCCCCCGGAGAGTTCCGCCGGGTATTTGCTCGCGGCATCGGCGGGGAGACCGGAAAGGACCACCTTGTAGCGGGCGATCTCGTGCATCAGTTCCGCGTCGAGCTCCGGATAGAACTGCTTCAGTGGCACCTCGACGTTCTCGCCCACGGTCAGGGTGGAGAACAACGCACCGCCCTGGAACAGCACACCCCAGCGGCTGCGAATCGCCATGTCCTCGCGCGCGCTTTCCTCGGCGATGTCGCGCCCGAACACTTCGATCCGGCCTTCGTCGGGGATCTGCAGCCCGATGATCGAGCGCATCAGCACAGACTTGCCCGAGCCCGAGCCGCCGACCACGCCGAGAACCTCTCCTCGCTCGACCTTGAGGTTCAACCCCTCGTGCACGACTTGCTCGCCGAACGAGTTCTTCAGGCCTTCGATGACGATGGGGAACTCGCCGTCGAAGCCGTCAGCGAGGTCGTCGATCGCCCGGGCTTCGACTTGCTCCTGGATATCGTCCTGGTTCATCCCCAGCCCACCTCGGTGAAGAACACCGCGAAGAACGCGTCCAGCACGATGACTAGGAAGATCGCCTGGACCACCGCCAACGTCGTCCTGAGGCCCACTTCCTCCGAGTTCCCCTTGACCTGCATACCCTGGTAGCAACCGGTCAGCGCCACGATCAGGCCGAACACCGGCGCCTTCACCAGGCCTACCCAGACGTCGTAGAGCGGAACCACTTCCTGGATGCGCAGCAGGAAGGTCTTGAACGGTATGTTGAGCGTGAGCGCGGAGATCGAAGCGCCGCCGATGATCGACAGCACCGCCGAATAGAACCCGAGCAGCGGCATCATCAGCACGGCGGCGAGAACCCGGGGCAACACGAGCGCTTCCATCGGCGAGACGCCGATCGTGCGCATGGCGTCCACTTCCTCGGTCAGCTTCATCGTGCCGAGCTGGGCGGCGAACGACGAGCCCGACCGGCCGGCGACCATGATGGCCGTCATCAACACGCCGAGCTCGCGCAGGCTCAGGCGGCCGGTGAGATTGATGGTATAGATCTCGGCCCCGAACTGCTGCAGCTGCGCCGCGCCCTGCTGCGCGATGACGATGCCGATGAGGAAGCTCATCAGGCCGATGATCCCGAGCGCCGAGACACCCACCAGCTCGAACTGGCGGACAACCGCCTTCGGCCGGAAGCGCGAAGGATGGGCCAGCAGGCCGAGCCCGGAGACGATGATGTGCCCGGCAAAGCCTAGCATGTCGCGCGAGCCGTAACCGAAGTCGACGACATACTTGCCGACCGCCTCGGGCACGCGAAGGGTAAGCCGGCTTCGCGGCGGCAGAAGCGCCGCGCTGCTGCGGGCCGCCTCGACAGCGTTCAGCAGCCGGCTGGCCCTCTCGTCCGCGCCGGCGATATTTGCCTGCTGCTCGCGGGAGAAGCGCAGGACCGTCCAGGCGCCCACCGTATCGATCTCGCCCGCGTGCGACAGGTCGATCGTGTCCACGTGACCGTCGAATGCCCGCAGCTCGCGATCGAGCGCGCCGATGGTGGAGATGAGCAGCGGCCCCGTCACCACGAGCGTGTGGCGCCCGCCGTCTTCTTCCAGGCTGTATGCCGCCCACTCGCGCATAGACCGCCGCTATGCTGGCAAATTCCGCGCGCGGCAAGGACGGCTTGCACCCCTCTCGCGCCGCTGGCAAAGGCCCGGGCGCGTATGACGAGCCAGCTGGACAAGACTTTCGACCCCGCCGCGATCGAGGCGAAGTGGTACCGCCACTGGGAGGAGAACGGCCTGTTCCGCCCCGCGCGGCCGGACGCACCGCCGTTCACCCTGGTCAACCCGCCGCCCAACGTCACCGGGTCCCTGCACATCGGACACGCGCTCGACAACACGCTGCAGGACGTGGTCGTGCGCTACGAGCGGCTGCGCGGCAAGGACGCGCTGTGGGTCGTCGGCACCGACCACGCCGGCATCGCCACGCAGATGGTCGTCGAGCGCCAGCTGGAGCTGCACCAGGACAAGCGCACCAACTATTCGCGCGAGGATTTCGTGCAGAAGGTATGGGAGTGGAAGGCCGAAAGCGGAGGCCAGATCACCCGCCAGCTCAGGCGCCTTGGTTGCTCGATGGACTGGTCCCGAGAACAGTTCACGATGGACCCGCACTTCACCCGCGCGGTGGTGAAAGTGTTCGTCGACCTTTACAACGAAGGGCTGATCTACCGCGACAAGCGGCTGGTCAACTGGGACCCCAAGCTGAAGACCGCGATCAGCGATCTCGAGGTCGAAACCCGCGAAATCCAGGGCCATTTCTGGCACCTCAAGTATCCTTTAGCTTCAGGCGACGGGCATGTTTCGGTGGCCACCACGCGGCCCGAGACGATGCTCGCCGACATGGCCGTGGCGGTGCACCCGTCGGACGAACGCTACGCCGCATTGGTGGCCTCGGGTGCCAGGGTGAAGCTGCCGATCACCGGTCGCGAAGTACCGATCATCGCCGACGAGCACGCCGATCCGGAGCTTGGGTCGGGTGCGGTGAAGATCACCCCGGGGCACGACTTCAACGACTTCGAGGTCGGCAAAAGAGCCGGCATCAAGCCCGCGGAAATGCTCAACATGCTCGATGCCGAAGGGCGCGTGACGCAAACCGCCGACGGGCTGATCCCCGAAAGCCTCGTCGGCCTCGACCGTTTCGAGGCGCGCGAGCGGGTGCTCGAAATGCTCGCCGCGCAAGGCTTC
>DATJHD010000278.1:0-2450 GCA_035494275.1 Croceibacterium sp. | reverse complement strand
CAAGCTGGCGATCGTCCGCAAGTTCAAGTTCGCCGATTTCAGCCAGGCCTTCGCCTTCATGACCCGCGTCGCCCTGCTGGCCGAGAAGCACGACCACCATCCCGAATGGTCGAACGTCTACAATTGGGTCGAGATCACCCTTTCGACCCACGACGCGGGTGGTCTCTCCCAGCGCGACATCGACATGGCGACGGCGATTGACGGGCTGGGCTAGCTGCGCGTGCGCTCGTGCGCTTCGGCGAGCAGCCGCGATCGCCTGCGCAGCATGCCGGGCGCCCAGCGCGCCATGAAGCGCATGCGCCGTGCGCTCTTGCCGACGAGGTGGTGAACCTTGTCGCTGGTGACCGCTCGCCACGCCGCGTCGGCCACCTCTTCCACCGGGGTGAACTCAAGCCCCGCCGCGACAACAGCATCACGGATTAGCGCGTTGCGTTTCCTGTTGGGAGTGTTCTGCAGCAGCGGCGTGTCGATGAAGCTCGGCATCAGCGAGCGCACCTTGATCCCGTCCGGCGCCCATTCGGCGTCGAGGGTCTCGGTCAGCGAGCGCACGCCGGCCTTGCACGCGCCGTAAAGGCTCTGGTTGGCAAGGCCATAGAGCGCTGCCGCGCTGGCGGTGTTGATCAGGCACGAGCCGGGAGCGGTTTGCTTCAGCCAGGGATAGGCCGCCTGCGCGCCGTAGATCACGCCCTTGAGGTTGACGTCGAGGATGCGGTCGATCTCGTCCTGCTCGTATTCCTCGAGCGGCCCGCCGAGCGAGATGCCGGCGTTGTTGGCGAGGACATCGATCCGCCCGCCCGATGCGCGGGCGACTATGCGGAGCGCCTCGCCCCAGGCGGCGCGGTCGGCCACGTCGAACGTGTGGCTGTAGGCATAGCCGCCAGGCAGCAGCTTCTCCGTCTCCGCCATGGCAGCTGCGTTGAGGTCACCAAGCCCGATGAACCAGCCTTCCCTCGCGAAGCGCACCGCGATCGCGCGGCCGATGCCCGAGCCGCCTCCGGTGATGAATATCGTCTTGCGCACCGCCATCGACGGGTCTCCTCCTACCGGCCGACTTCCACCAGCTTCCCGGTACCGTCGAACCTGCCCGCCTGGTAGTCCACGATGGCCTCGCGGATCTCGGCTTCGCTGTTCATCACGAAGGGGCCGTGCGCTACGACAGGCTCGCCGATCGGTTCGGCGTGGCCGAACAGCAGCACCGCCCCTTCGGTTCCGGCCGTGACCTCCACGCCATCGCCGTCGTCGTTTACGGTTGCAAGGTGCCAGCGCTCGACCGGCACGCCGGCTACCGCGGCGCCGCCGCGCGCGACGTAGAGGAACACCGAACGTCCGCGCGGCGCGGGAAGCTCGGCCCGGCCGCCAGGAGCGAGGTGCACAACCGACATGAACACGCCGGTGAGCGGGTGGATCGGGCCACTGACGTTCCGGAACGTCCCCGAAACCAGGGCCAGGTCACCGCCACCCCCGTCCAGCGGCACAAGCGGAATCGCCTCCTTCTGCACGCCGGAATAGCGCGGTTCGGTCATCTTCAGACGCGAGGGCAGGTTGACCCACAGCTGGAGGATTTCCAGCCCACCGCCGTCGCGCTTGAATCCGGGCGGCGAGACCTCGGCGTGGACGAGGCCGGAGCCGGCCGTCATCCACTGCACCCCGCCGGCTTCGATCACGCTTTCATGCCCGCCGCTGTCGTGGTGGGCGAGGGTGCCTTCGAGGATGAAGGTCACCGTCTCGAACCCGCGGTGCGGATGCGGGCCGAACGGCAGGCCGTTGTTGCCGGGGCGATAGACCTGCGGGCCGTGATGGTTGAGGAACAGGAACGGGTCCACTTGCGGCAGCCCCGGCCCCGGCAGCGGACGGCGGGTGACGAGGTCGGCGATGTCGTCGCGACAGGCCGGGTGAACGCCGGCGACGGTGCGGGTCATGCGACCAGCTCTCCGCCGGTCCTGATCTGGGCGGTCGATTTCTCGACCTCGCCGGCGAACGGCTCGGCCCGGCCACCGAGCACGGTCGCCAGGAAATTCTCGGCGATGGCGGTGAAGGCAATGTTGTTCTCCGGCCGCGCGAAGCCGTGGCCTTCGTCGGGAAAGACGACGTAAGTCACCGGGATGCCGTGCTTTTCCATGGCGACGACGATCTGGTCGCTCTCGCTCTGCTTCACCCGCGGGTCGTTGGCGCCCTGGCCGATCAGCAGCGGGCGGCAGATCTTGTCCGCCTTGTAGAGCGGGCTGCGATCCTTGAGCAGCTGCAGGCCCTCGGGCGTCTCGGGATTGCCCATGCGCTCGTGGAACTGCTTGACCATCGGCGCCCAGTAGGGCGGGATCGTCTCGAGCAGGGTTTCGAGGTTCGAGGGGCCGACGATATCGACCCCGCAGGCGAACACCTGCGGCGTGAAGGTCAGGCCGGCGAGGGTGGCGTAGCCGCCGTAGCTGCCGCCCATGATCGCCACCTTGTCC
>DATJHD010000277.1:0-11223 GCA_035494275.1 Croceibacterium sp. | reverse complement strand
GCCGGCGAAGATCAGCGTGAAACCGAGCATCGCGGCCAGCAGGCCCCAAAGAAACGGCGCGGCCATCGCGGAGCTCCCCCAGCCGAGGCTCGGCGGCTGGTGCAGGCTGTTCCACCAGATCACCGAATAATGGATGATCGGTATGTTGATCGCGCCGACCAGGCCGAAGATCGCCGGAATGCGGCTCGATCCGCCCTCGCGCTGCACCGCACCGGCGAGCGCGATATAGCCGAGGTAAAGGAACAGCAGCACCAGCATGCTGGTAAGCCGCCCGTCCCACACCCAGTAAGTACCCCAGGTCGGCCGGCCCCAGAGCGATCCGGTGGCCAGGCACAAGGCGGCGAACACGGCCCCAGGCACCGCGCTGCCGCGCGCGGCGAGCGCGGCCAGCGGATGGCGCCACACGAGCTCGACAAGGCTGGCAACCGCGATCGCGGTCCAGCCCCCCATGCCAAGCCAGGCCGTGGGCACATGGATGAACAGGATCCGCACCGTCTCGCCCTGAAGCCGCTCGGCAGGGGCGTAGAACAGCCCGTATACCAACGCCGCACCCGTGATCAGCAGCCCCGACAGCAGCAGCACCGGCGTCAGCGGCCGGGCTATGCGCAGGAAGCGGGCGGGATTGGCGAGGGCGTGCATCGTGTCGAGGGCCGGAAAATCGGCGAGGCCGCGTTAGAGCACCGCCGCTTCCTGCTCAAGGAGGGAAGCGATCAAGATGGGAACATTCCGGCAAAAGAGCCTACTTATCCTACGGGAATGTATCATGATGTCGCAGAACGTTTGACTTTTTCAAACGCAAGGCGGAATTTGCCCCCAAACAGAGCAGAGACCGGATCAAAAGCGGTCTCGGGAAAAGGGGAGAGCACTGATGAGCGGCACGGTTTCCCGTAAGCATTTCGCACGTCTCGGCCTGAGCACTCTGGCGCTGACTGTCGGCCTTATGGCCAGCGGCACGGCTTTTGCGGAAGATGCCGCCGCCGCAGACGCGCAACCCGCCGCCGACACCCGGGCGGACGCCCAATCGAGCTCGGACAACAACGTCCAGGCGAACGGCGACGCGGCGAAGGACAAGAACGCCATCATCGTGACCGGCTCCCGCGTCGCGCGCAGCACGTTCGACACCCCACAGCCGGTGACCGTGCTGAACCAAAAGGATATCGACAACCTCAACCTCAACAACGTGGCCGAGGTGGTTGCGCAGCTGCCCTCGAACTCGAACTTCTTCGCCGCGAACAACGTCGGCCTCGGCAACTTCAACGTCGGCGCCCAGCTGGTAAACCTGCGCGGCCTCAATCCGTTCTTTGGCACACGCACGCTGACGCTGGTCGACACGAAGCGCGTGGTCCCGACCACCACGGGCGGCGGCGTGGACGTCACCCTTATTCCGTCGATGCTGGTCGCCCGCACCGAAACCGTGACCGGCGGCGCGTCCGCCGTGTACGGCTCAGACGCCATTGCCGGCGTCGTCAATGTCATTCTCGATAACCGACTGGAGGGGTTGAAGGGTCAGGCGGACTTCACTGCAACCACTCACCACGGGGACGGCAAACAGTACCATGCGTCGCTGGCTTACGGCACCGGCTTCGCCGACGGCCGTGGCCACATCGTGATAGGCGGCGAATACCAGAAGACCAATGCCATCGGCATCTGCACCGACGTTCGCGACTGGTGCAAGACGAACTATGGCGTGTTCACCAACTCCGGCTACCTGACAAACGGTCAGCCGCATTACATTGTCGGACCGAATGCCGCGCTTGCCACAAGTAGTCTCACAGGCGTGCTCGTCCCGTGCACGGCGGTAATCGCGGGGCCGAACTTCTGCGTCAACGTCCCCGCTTTGAACCCGATCGTCCAGTTCAATGCAGCCGGCGACCAGACCATTCCATACGACGCGGGGAACTATGCCTTCGGCGCAGGCATTTTCGGCTTCCGCCAGGGCGGCGACCAATATGCGATTGGAGCCTACGACACGACTACCATTCGGCCGAGCCTCAAGAAGTACAGCGCGCTCGGTCATCTCACTTATGATATTGGTTCATCCGTCACAGCCTCTTTGGAAGGCTGGTATGCCCGCAGCGAAGCAGCCAATCCCGTGGCAAACGGAGCGATCGGTCCGTACGCCTTTCAGCTGATCGCTCCCGGCATCTTCACAGGTTACCGGATCGCCCAGGACAATGCCTTCCTAACGCCCGCGGAACGGGCGCTGATTCCGGTGAACGGTGCGGAATTTGGCCGCGGCATGGTAAACCTGGTGACGGCGCGAAACGAGACCAACAACTCGACCTGGCACGTCGTGGGCGCGCTCAACGGCGACATCGGCAGTAATTGGTCGTGGGACGCTTACTTCCAGCACGGCGAAAACAAGAACGACCAGCACCTTTATCACAACGTCGTAGGAACCTTCCTTGCCTACGCGCTGGACGCTGTTCAGACACCGAATGGGATTGTGTGCGGTGTCACCATTCCCGGTCGGATCGATCCTCGCACCGGGTTTCCTTATACTGCTACCGACGTCGCCAAGGCGGCCGCCGGCGGCAATTGCGTTCCGCTCAACCTCTTCGGCACAAGCAACGCAAACCCCGCCGCGATCGAATATGCGTTCCGCACGCTCGAAGAATTCTCGACCTATAAACAGGACGTCGCCGCCGCGAACCTGCGCGGAAACCTGTTCGACGGCTTCGGCGCCGGCCCGATCAAGCTGGCAACCGGCGTTGAATGGCGTCGCGAGCATGGCAATGTCACTCACAACCTCGCCAACCAGCCGTGGTACACGGACTACTTCCTGAGCTACGGCCTCGACTACGCAGGCACAACCGAGGTGGTGGAAGGCTACGGCGAACTCAATGTGCCGGTCTTCGCGGATTCTCCTGTCGGCAAGTACTTCGAACTCGACGGCGCGGTCAGGGGCACGCACAGCAAGGCGACGGGCACTGGCGGCGTGAACGCCGGCCTGTCAAAGTCACACGAATTTGTAACTTGGAAGCTCAGCGGCATTTGGGACGTAACCGACTGGTTGCGCTTCCGCGCCACCCGTTCGCGGGACGTCCGTTCGCCGCAATTCCGCGAGCTGTTCCAGTCCTATAACGTGACATCGGGTCCGCCATTCGGAGCGGTCAACAATCCGTTTTTCAACAACGCGAACGAAGGGGTGAACCTCACGACCGGTGGCAGTATCGATCTGAAACCGGAAAAGGCAGACACCTGGACGGCCGGCGTGGTCTTGTCGCCGAAGGAGGGCTTCCTCTCGCGATTCCGCTTCTCGGCCGATTGGTACCAGATCAAGATCAAAGACGCGATCCTGGGGCCGCCATTCGGCGTCGGCGCGCAAAACATCGTCAATCAATGCGCCGCTGGCGTTCAATCGTTCTGCGATCGCATCACATTTGGGCCTGATTTCAACGATGCTAACGGCAATCCCGTCCCGAACTCGAACATCACGGCGGTCAATAACCTCGCGGCCAATCTCCAGAGTTTCGTCACGCGCGGCATAGACTTCGAGGGCGCGTACACGATGCCGGTGGGCAACGGATCGCTGAACTTACGCGTCCTCGCCTCGTACCTTTACGACCAACTGTTTTCACAGGGTCTCAGCGGCGCGGGCGGCGCGGTCCCACCGCCGCTCAACTATGCCGGCCAGTCGGGTCCGACCGCGGCGTTCGGCACTTTCAACACCGCGCCGAAATGGCAAGGCAACGCCTTCGCCACACTCACGCAAGGGCCGTTCAGCGGAACGGTCCAGCTGCGTTACGTCGGGCCGGGCACGCTATTCGCCGTCAGCCCATTTGGTGGAAAGGCGGTCGGACCAGGCGATCCGGGCTACGCCACGACGAATCCGAACAGCGTCAGCGACAATCACGTTCCTTCTGCGACGTATTTGAACCTCTCGGCCTCGTACAAGTTCTTCGACGACCGGTTCGAACTATTCGGTTCGCTCAACAATGCGTTCGACAAGAAGCCGGTCATCGCCCCGGGCGGCAACGGATATCCGACCAACCCGGTTTACTTTGACACCTACGGGCGGACCTGGCGCATCGGCATTCGGGTAAGGCTCGGCAACGAGGCCTCGCCACCGCCCCCGCCGCCTCCACCTCTGCCGGTTGCAGCGCCTCCGCCGCCACCTCCTCCGCCGCCCCCGCCGCCCGTCGAGGCGCCGCCGCCGCCGCCTCCACCGCCGGCCGTTGCGCCGCAGGGAGAGCGCGGCTGAAAACGGAAAAGGGGAACCGGCCGGCGGCCGGTCCCCCGTTTCTGGTGCGCCCGACAGGATTCGAACCTGTGGCCCCCAGATTAGGAATCTGGTGCTCTATCCTGCTGAGCTACGGGCGCCCCGCGCGCGGTTTAGGGGCGCGCGGACGCGCTGGCAATCAGTTGAGTTCTTCGGGTGGAGCAACCGGGAACAGCAGCGGGGCGATCGTGATGCCCTCTTCGATCAACGCCTTCGCCTCATCCCACGTCGCTTTCCCATGGATCGGCTCTGCCTCGCGTTCGCCGTAGTGGATGGCGCGGCTCTGCTCGGGAAAGTCCTCTCCGACCCAAGTGGAGCTCCTCAAGACTTCGGCCTGCAGTTCAGCGAGCTTCTTCAACACCGCGGCCGCTTCCGGCGGAATGGCCCCGCCGGCATTCGTCTGCTTCGGCTCCGATTGACGGTTGCCCTTGCGCGGCACCGCCGGCGCCATCGGTGCCTTCTCGATCTCGCCCGAACCGCATTGCGGGCACGCCACGAGCCTGCGCTCTCGCTGGCTCACGTAGTCGGCGGAGGAGCCGAACCAGCCTTCAAACCGGTGACCGGCGTCGCAGGAGAGGTCGTAGACGATCATGGCACCTTACGATCTAGGAATTGCGCGGCGGTTGGCAAGGCTCGGCAGCTGCGCGCGAACTTCGGCTATCCGCGCCAGGTCGATCTCCGCGAACCCCAGCCCGGCCTCATCGCCGCCCATGTCGAGCAGCACCTCGCCCCAGGGATCGACCACCAGCGAGTGCCCATACGTCCGGCGACCGTCCTCGTGCAGCCCCACTTGCGCGGCGGCGACGACAAAGGCGCTGGCTTCAATTGCCCTCGCCCGCTGCAATACGTGCCAGTGGGCCTGCCCGGTGGGGACGGTGAACGCCGCCGGAATCGCGATGATGTCGCAGCTTTGCCTGCCGAGCGCCTCGAAAAGCGCGGGAAAGCGCAGATCGTAACACACCGTCAGGCCGAGCCTGCCGAGCGGGGTGTCCGCCGTCGCCACCTTTTCGCCAGGCGCGTAGGCGGCCGACTCACGCCAGCTCTCGCCCGTGGCAAGGGCGACATCGAACATGTGGATCTTGTCGTAGCGAGCGACGATCCCGCCTTTGGCGTCGATCACGAACGAACGGTTGGCCCAGCGACCGTCGTCGCGAAGCACCGCGAGCGATCCGAGCGCGACCCACAGCCCGGCGCCGGCCGCCGCCTCGCGCACCTCCGCCAGCACCGCGTTGTCGGCCTCTGCGACGATCTTCCCGGCCGCCCGGCCGCGGTCGCGATCGAGCAGCCCCGACATTTCCGGTGTGAACAGCATCGCTGCTCCGCCCTGCGCCGCGTCTCCCACAGCCCGGACCAGCGCTTCGGCGTTCGCCTGCGGCTCGATGCCGCTGGTCATCTGCAGGACGGCGACGCGCGGCAACTCAGAGTCCCAGCAATCCGTCGAGCTTTCCCTGCCGGTCGAGCGCGGCGAGGTCGTCGCTTCCACCGACGGGCGTGCCATCGATGAAGATCTGCGGCACGGTTCTCGCCCCTGGTGCGCGAGCGACCATCTCGTCGCGCTTCGCACCGTTCATCGTGATGTCGTACTCGACGTAATCGACACCCTTCGAATCGAGCAGCCGCTTGGCCCGGTGGCAGTAGCCGCAGAACATCTTGGTATAGATCTCGACCTTTGCAGCAGCCACGCCTCGTTCCTTCGTTGAGCCGACTTCCTAGCTCTTGAAGCGGGGCAGCGCCAACATATCTTGTATTCGGGACGCCGCTCGGCGGGTCCCGCAACAGTCTCAAATTGCTCAGAAAGAGGATTTGTTTCGATGGAACGCTTCGATCTCACCCCTTATCGCCGCACGACCGTCGGCTTCGACCGGTTGTTCGACCTTCTCGAGAGCCAGGTCCGCGGCAACAGCGGCGACAACTATCCGCCGTTCAACATCGAGCGGCAAGCTGAAGACGCCTACCGCATCACGCTGGCCGTCGCCGGGTTCCGGCCCGACGACCTCGACATCACCCAGCAGCAGAACCTCCTGGTGATCCAGGGCAAGAAACGCGAAGAGCAAGGTGCCGGCGAAATGCTGCACCTCGGCATCGCGAATCGGGCATTCGAGCGCCGATTCGAGCTCGCCGACTACGTGCGAGTCGCCAGCGCCGATCTCGCCGACGGCCTGCTCGTGATCGACCTCGTGCGCGAGGTGCCCGAGGCCATGAAGCCGAAGAAGATCCCGCTTGCCGGCCAGCGCAGGCTAGAGGTCGTCGAGCAAGGCGACAAGAAGGCCGACGCCGCCTGACAAGGCAAGACGCGGATAATTCGATACAATTTGATACATTTTGGGGGCGGAACCGGGATGGGTTCCGCCCCCTCGGCGCTTGTGGCGCCGATCCGCCTCTCAAAATGACCGCCCGGGTCGCAGAAGACGGCCAGGTCCAAGCGGCGAACTAAAAATAGGAAAAAAGCGAAGCCCTGGTCCCATGCTCCCCTGAACAGCATGGAAATTTCATCACGACCTCGACACAGGGCTAAATCCGCCGGGGTGCCGAACGCAAGTGTTTTCCACTAGCCACGCCGGGACAGTCCCGGGATCAGACAAGTCGTGATTGATGGACCGCAGCGGCGATGAAACCCGAAAACAGCGGGTGGGGGTCGAACGGCTTGCTCTTGAGCTCGGGATGGAACTGCACGCCGATGAACCAGGGGTGATCGGGCCGTTCGACGATTTCCGGCAACAAGCCGTCGGGAGACATGCCCGAAAAAATGAGGCCCTGCCGTTCCAGCGAATCGCGGTAGGTCGAGTTGACCTCGTAGCGGTGGCGGTGACGTTCGGATATGAGGGTCTTGCCGCCGTATAACTGCGACACGTGGCTATTGCCGGCGAGCACGGCGTCGTAGGCCCCGAGGCGCATCGTGCCGCCCATGTCGCCTTCGGCCGAGCGCTTCTGCAGCCCTTCCTTGCTCATCCATTCGGTGATGATGCCGACGACCGGTTCCTCGGTCGGTCCGAACTCGGTCGAGGAAGCGTCCCTGACCCCGGACTCGCGTGCCGCCTCGATGCAGGCCATCTGCATGCCGAGGCAGATGCCGAAGAAGGGCACATTGCGCTCTCGCGCGAACCGCACCGCCGCGATCTTGCCTTCGGAGCCGCGCTCGCCGAAGCCGCCCGGCACCAGGATTGCGTGCATCGGCTCGAGCTGGGCGGCGATCGCCGAATCGTCCTGCTCGAAGATCTCGGCGTCGATCCAGCGGATGTCGACCTTGACGCGATTGGCGAGGCCGCCGTGGATCAGCGCCTCGTTGAGGGACTTGTAGGCATCGGGAAGGCCGACGTATTTGCCGACGACGGCAATGGTCACGTCGCCCTCCGGATTGAAGTATCGTTCCGTCACGTCCACCCAGCGCGACAGGTCAGGCGGCGGCGCGTCGGTTATGCCGAAGCAGCGCAGGACCTGGGTATCGAGACCTTCGGCGTGGTATTGCAGCGGCACCGAGTAGATCGAAGGCGCGTCGAGCGCCGGGATTACCGCTTCGGGACGCACGTTGCAGAACTGCGCGATCTTGCGCCGCTCGCTGTCCGGCAGCGGGTGCTCCATGCGGCACAGCAGGACGTCGGGCTGGATGCCGAGCGAGGCGAGCTCGCGAACCGAGTGCTGGGTCGGCTTCGTCTTGAGCTCGCCGGCCGCGGCGATGTACGGCACCAGCGTGACATGGACGGACAGGGTCTGCTCCGGCTCGAGCTCGTTTCTGAGCTGCCGGATCGCCTCCATGAACGGCAGGCTCTCGATGTCGCCCACCGTTCCGCCGATCTCGCAAAGGATGAAATCTTGCCCGTCGGTATCGGCGAGCGCGAATTCCTTGATCGCGTCGGTGACATGCGGGATGACTTGGACCGTGGCGCCGAGGTAGTCGCCACGACGTTCCTTGGCGATGATGTCACGGTAAACGCGGCCCGAGGTGATGTTGTCGGCCTGCCGCGCCGAAACGCCCGTAAAGCGCTCGTAATGGCCCAGGTCGAGGTCGGTCTCGGCCCCGTCGTCGGTGACGTACACCTCGCCGTGCTGGTAGGGGCTCATCGTCCCCGGATCGACGTTGAGGTAGGGATCGAACTTGCGGATGCGGACCTTGTAGCCGCGCGCCTGGAGGAGCGCGGCGAGACTTGCCGCCATCAGCCCTTTGCCAAGCGAAGAGACCACGCCGCCGGTAATAAAAATGAACCGCGCCATGGGAGTCGGGCCTTACGCAGGCTTTAGGATTCGGCGCAAGCGCTAGCTTGCCCGATTTGCACAGCGATCAGGTGATGGGCCGCCTATTGGGCGACGTTCTTGAGCGGATCGTTGTCGGCTGGGGCCGCGGGCGTCGCCCCTGGCGCTGGTGCGGGGGCGGGCTGCGGCTGCGCACCGACCGGCGGTACGGTCGTCCGCTTGAGCGACGTGTCGACCGCGGTGCCGGAGGTCGCCTTCACGGCCACCGCCGCCATGATGATCGCCAGCGTGACGAAGGCAATCGCCAGCCACTTCGTGGTCCTGGTCAGGAAATCGGCCGCGCCGCGCGCGCTCATCAGGCCGCCGGGATTGCCGCTGCCTCCACCGATACCGAGCCCGCCGCCTTCCGAACGCTGGATCAGCACGATACCGACAAGCGCGGCTGCGACGATCGCCTGGAGGACGGTGAGAAACAAAAAAAGGCTCATGACAAGATCCCGGATCGGCTCTGCGGACGCGCGCCAGATAGCGAGCGCTGCGCCAACTTACAATGTCGCCGGGTCAGGCTTCGATTGCTTCGTGCGCGGCGGCGACAATGCCAAGGAAGCTCTCGGCGGTAAGGCTTGCTCCACCCACGAGCGCTCCACCGACTTCCTCTGCCGTCAGCAGTTCGGCGGCGTTCTCCGGTTTCACGGAGCCGCCGTAGAGAATGCGAATCTCGACCCCGTCATCGCCATAGATCGCCTTCAGCCGTTCGCGGATCGAGCGGTGCATGGCGCCGATGTCCGCCACCGTCGGCGTGCGGCCCGTGCCGATCGCCCAAACAGGCTCATAGGCCACGGTGACCTTGGCCGGGGCGCCCTCGCCCCGCGGCAGCGAGCCCTCGAGCTGCCGTGCCACGACCTCCTCGGCCCGGCCGGCGTCGCGCTCGGCCTCGGTCTCGCCGACGCAGACGATCACGGAGAGGCTCGTCGCGAGCGCTGCCTGGGCCTTCGCCCGGACATCCGCGTCCGTCTCGGCGTGCTCCGCGCGCCGCTCGCTGTGGCCGACGATCACGAAGCCGGCGCCGGCGTCCTTGAGCATCGCCGCGGAGATGTCGCCCGTGTGCGCCCCGCCCTCTGCGGCATGGCAATCCTGCGCTCCGACGCCGATCAGCGACGCTTCCTTGCGAGTGGCGTGAATGAGGGTATACGGCGGCGCGAGCGCGACCTCGACCTTCAGCAGCCGCTCGGCCGCACGGTCGATTGCGCGCGCTTCCGAGAGCATCGCGCGGGTGCCGTGCATCTTCCAGTTACCGACGATATACGGGCGTACGGACATCGTTGCCTAACAAATCAGCCGTGGGTGAGAGCCTGGCGGGCAGGCGGGTTGAGGCCCGCTAATAGGCCCGCGCTGCGTTGTCAAAGCGGCAATTGTCCCGCCGGGGAAAGCGGGCGGCAACTGTTGCGGGCGCGCCGCAGCGGGGATATGGCGCGGTGCCTTTCCGCCACAAGAAGTCACCCGATGCTCCAATTCTTCCGCGATTTCTTCAAGTCAAAGTTCGGGGTGATCTTCACGCTCGCCTTCCTGGTGCTCATCGCCCTCGCGTTTGGCCTTACGAGCGTCGAGATAAACGGATTGACGGGCGGGGTCGGCGGCAGTGACAACGTCGCCGTGGTCGGCGACCAGAAGATCAGTCAATCCGATCTTTCGGCCGCGGTCACGACGGCGTACCAGAACCAGCAGCAGCAGAACCCCACGCTGACGATGCAGCAATTCATCGCCGGCGGCGGGATGAACCAGGTTCTCGACCAGATACTTCAGCGCACCGCCCTCGCCGAATATGCCCACAAGAACGGCTTGCGCGCGGGCAAGCGGCTCGTCGACAGCGAGCTCGTCCAGATCCCGGCCTTTCAGGGGCCGGACGGAAAGTTCGACCAGAACCTGTTCAACGCGGCCCTGCGCCAGCGCGGCCTGAGCGAAGAGCTCGTGCGCAACGACATCGCGGCCGGCCTCTACGCTCGCCAGATGATCACCCCTGCCGGCTTCGGCACCACGGCGTCACAAGGCGTCGCCCTGCAGTATGCCATGCTGCTCAAGGAACGGCGCAAGGGTTCGATCATCGCTCTTCCGAGCGCCGCCTTTGCCCCGAAGGGCGATCCGACCGACGAGCAGCTCAAGGCCTACTACGTCGCCCACCACGCCGACTACATGCGGCCCGAGCGGCGCGTGATCCGCTATGCCTCGTTCGGAGAGCAGGCGCTGGGCAATGTCGCGCCGCCGAGCGAGGCGCAAATCGCCGCGCGCTACAACCAGAACAAGGCCCAGTACGAAGCCAAGTCGACCCGTACCTTCACCCAGATGATCGTACCGACCGAGGCGGCCGCAAAGGCGGTGGAAGATGAAGTGAAGCGCGGCCAGTCGCTGACGGCGTCGGCGAGCAGCAAGGGACTCGCCACGACCACCGTAGGGCCTGTCACCAAGGCGGATTTCGCGGCGCAGAGCTCCGCGGCGGTGGCCGATGCGGCGTTTGCCGCCGCGCAGGGTGCGGTGGTGCCGCCGACGCGCGGTGGTCTCGGCTGGTACGTTCTGCGGGTCGACAAGATCGAGAACACGCCGGCGCGGACTCTCGCCGATGTCCATGACGAGATCGCGAAGGCCCTGACCGAGGAACAGCGCAAGAAGGCTTTCATCGATCTCGCATCGAGCGTCGAGGACCAGCTCGACGAGGGCTCCAGCCTCTCCCAGGTTGCCCAGAAGCTTAACGTCACCCCGACCGACACGCCGCCGCTGACCGCGGACGGCCACGTCTACGGCACGCAGCAGACCGCGGC
>DATJHD010000276.1:0-5132 GCA_035494275.1 Croceibacterium sp. | reverse complement strand
ATCGTCGAGCGATGGATGCGGATGAACTTCTCGGGATCGAGCCTTTCCTCAAGCCCGGCGATCGTCTGCAAGAGCAGGTAGCTGCGGTCGCCGACATGGAGGCGGACATAGTCGCGCTCGGCGTCGATGCGCTCGACCTGGTGGGCCTCGATCCGCAGCAACTCGGAGCGGTGCGGCACCCAGAATTCCTCGAGAAAGTGGCCCCCGCCCGCCTGGCGCGCGCCGCGGCGCGAGGTGGCGCGGGCCACGGCACGCTCGAGGCGCTCGCGCGCGACCGGCTTCAGCACGTAATCGATGGCGTCGAGGTCGAACGCCTCGACCGCGAAGTCCTCGTGCGCGGTCACGAAAATCACCGCCGGAGGCTCTTCCGACCGGCCCAGCTCGCGAGCGACGGCGAGGCCGTCCATTCCCGGCATCGTCAAGTCGAGCAGCACGAGGTCGGGGTCGAGCTTTCCGGTCAGCCGCAAGGCGCCGGCACCATCGCTCGCGGTCCCGACCACCGCGAGGGCGCCGATCTCGCTGCACAGGACCTGCATCCGCTCGACCGCCAGCGGCTCGTCGTCGACGATAAGCGTGCGCAGCGGTGCCGCAGCCGTGTCGCTCATGCCGCGTGCCTCGCTTCACCGACCAGCGGCAGCCGTATCTCGGTGGCATAACCGGTCGAGGTCGGGCCGGAGACAACCGTCGCCTCGTGACCGAACCGGGCGGCGAGGCGGTCGCGCACGTTGCCGAGGCCGATGCCGAAGCCGTCGCGCGGCTTGTCCGATCCGCGCCCGGCGGGCCTGCCGTCGTCGGCGACGGTCACGACGAGGCGGCCGTACTCTTCCCGCGCCGAAAGCGTGATCGTCACTTTGCGCGAGGCGGGGGCAACCGCGTGCTTGACCGAATTCTCGACCAGCGGCTGCAGGATCATGCCCGGAACGAGCGCGGCAGCGAGCGTTTCGGGCAACTCGTATTCGGCTCTCATCCGATCGGGAAAGCGCACCGTCTCGATGTCGAGATAGAGTTGCTGCAGCGCAAACTCCTCCCGCAACGGCACATCCGACGTCGGATCGTCGGCGAGGCTGCGGCGATAGAAGGTCGAGATCGTCTGGATCATCCGCTCGGCGGCGGCGGTCTTGCCGGTCAGCACCAGCGCGGAAAGCGAATTGAGCGTGTTGAACAGGAAGTGCGGATTGACCTGGTAGCGCAGCGACCTCAGCTCGGCCGCCTTGGCCGCGCGCCGGAAAGCGCCTTCGCGCCGCTCGGCGACGCGCGCCTTTTCGCCCGCCAGCAAAGCGAGGTACAGCGCGCACCAGGCGAGCGAGATGAAATAGCGCTGCAAGGCGACTTCCTCGAGGCTTTCCCACGCGCTCTGCCGATCCACCGTCACCGACCGCGTGGCGCCGCTGCCGCTCGGCACCGGGATGGGCATGTCGACCAAAAGGTCGCCCGACTGGTCGCGGCGCACGATCAGGCCTTCCTCGGCGGCCTTGCGGCTTTGCACCCGCTCCTCGATCGAAGCGAAAGCCATCTGGTTGGCCTGGGCGAGCATCACCGAGACCGGAACGGAAAGCACCAGCGCGGCGCCGATCTTCGCCCACAGGGGCTTGGAATCGAACAGCCGCAGCAACAGCCAAAGGCCGATCGTGATGAGGACGCCGGCAAGGCTGGCGATCGCCCGGCGCCACAGCAGCTCCTGCTCGAAGCCGAAATCGAGCAGCTCCGACCGCACGGTCACGAGCAGAAAATAGCACAGCCACAGGCCGACGATCGAGACGAGCACCGTCCGGAACGGCACGCGCGCGGGTCGCGGCTCGGCAAATTCGTTGTCCATCGCTCCCGCCTTTAGCCCGAGCGGGCGCCGCACCGCCAGCGCCGATGTCGAGCGCCGTCGGCGCTTGGTCGATTGGGCCAGGCGGCCCTCAGGCGCCCTCGAGCAGCCTTTCGCGTGCGATTCTACCCCGCCATTCGGCCGGCGCCAGGGTGTGGACGTTGTTGCCCTGGCTGTCGACCGCCACCGTCACCGGCATGTCCTCGACGGTGAATTCGTAGATCGCCTCCATGCCGAGATCCTCGAACGCGACGACCCTTGCCTGCTTGACCGCGCGCGACACGAGATAGGCCGCGCCGCCGACCGCCATGAGATAGGCCACCTTGTGCCGCGCGATCTCGCCGACCGCCCCTTGTCCCCGCTCCGCCTTGCCGATCATCGCCAGGAGGCCGAGCTCGAGCATCATGTCGGTGAACTTGTCCATCCGGGTAGCCGTGGTCGGGCCCGCCGGTCCGACGACCTCGCCCATCACCGGATCGACCGGGCCGACGTAGTAGATCGCCCGTCCCCTGAAGCTGACCGGCAGCTCCTCGCCCCTCTCGAGCATGTCCTTGATGCGCTTGTGCGCCGCATCGCGTCCGGTCAGCATCGCCCCGTTGAGCAGCAGCCGGTCGCCGGCTTGCCAGCTCGCGACTTCCTCGGGCGTAAGCTTGTCGAGATCCACCCGCTTCGCCTGCGCATCGGGCTGCCATTCAACGGCGGGCCACTCAGCGAGCCTTGGCGCCTCGAGATAGCTTGGCCCCGAGCCGTCGAGCGTGAAGTGCGCGTGGCGCGTCGCCGCGCAGTTGGGGATCATCGCCACCGGCTTGCCCGCGGCATGGCACGGCCAGTCGAGGATCTTGACGTCGAGAACGGTCGCAAGCCCGCCGAGCCCCTGGGCGCCGATGCCAAGCGCATTGACCTTGTCATAGATCTCGATGCGCAGCGCCTCGATGTCCGTTGCGGCCCCTCGTGCCTTGAGCTGGGCCATGTCGATCGGCTCCATCAGCGAAAGCTTGGCGAGCCTCATGCAATGCTCCGCGGTGCCGCCGATGCCGATCCCGAGCATGCCCGGCGGGCACCAGCCGGCGCCCATTTGCGGAAGCATCTCGAGCACCCAGTCGACGATGTTGTCTGACGGGTTCATCATCTTGAACTTCGACTTGTTCTCGCTCCCGCCGCCCTTGGCCGCGACATCGATCGACACCGTCCTGCCCGGCACCATCTCGACCGACAGCACGCACGGCGTGTTGTCCCTCGTGTTGCGCCGGGTGAACGCCGGATCGGCGAGGATCGAGGCGCGCAGCTTGTTCTCGGGCAAGCTGTAGGCGCGCCGGACGCCCTCATCGACGGCGTCCTGCAAGGAACGCGACGACTGCAGCCGGCAATCCTGCCCCCATTTAACGAACACGTTGACGATGCCGGTGTCCTGGCAGATCGGCCGGTGCCCCTCGGCGCACATCCGGCTGTTGGTAAGGATCTGCGCGATCGCATCCTTCGCCGCCGGCCCCTGCTCGGCCTCGTAGGCCGCGCCGAGGGCGCGGATATAGTCCATCGGGTGGTAGTAGGAGATGAATTGCAGCGCGTCGGCCACGCTTTCGATCAGGTCGCTTTCGCGGATCGTCACCATGTCGCTCATCGAGCGAGCCCTCCTTCCGGTCGAATGAGTGTCCCATAGGCGCGCCGGGCGGCTATGGTCAAAGCTTGCCGCAGGCGCGCAACAGCGTTGTCCCAGCAACCGTTTGCGACAACGGCCACCATTGCCCATGGGCGCCTCAGGCCCTAAGGCGCCCCGAACCAGACCGACAAGAGACCGTGCCGAAGTGACCATCGTTGAGGAACGCCAGCAGGCCGGCGCACAGGCCGCCGCCCGCAAGGCGATGATCGACAGCCAGCTGCGGACGAGCGGCGTCAACGCCGAATACGTGCTCGCGCGAATGGGCGCGGTCGCGCGCGAGAATTTCGTGCCCGAGAACGCCCGCGGCATCGCTTACATCGACCGGGCGATCGCGCTCGGCAACGGCCGCTACCTCGCCGCGCCGGTGGTCCAGGGGCTGATGCTGCAGGAAGCGCGGCCGGCCGAGTCCGACAAGGCGCTGCTGGTCGACGGCGGCAGCGGCTACATGGCCGAGTTGTTGCGCCCGCTCACAGGCTCGCTCGAGGTGCTTTCCCCGCTGGACGCGGTGGCGCCCTCGCGCAAGCGCGGCGACTTCACGCTGCTGGTGATCGATGGCGCCATCGAGCAACTGCCCGATGCGCTCGTCCAGCGTCTGGCCGAAGGGTCAAGGGTCGTGACCGGCCTCGTACGCAACGGCCTCACGCGTCTCGCCGTGGGCCGCAAGGCGGCAGGCGAGGTCTCGCTCCTTGCGCTCGCCGAGATCGGCATTCCGGCCCTCCCCGAATTCGCCGCCAAGAAGCAATGGAGCTTCTGACGATGCTCACCAGGAGCTTGCGGATCAGCCTGCTGGCCGGCGCGTGCCTCGCGTCGAGCGCGGACGCCGAAACGCTGAAGGATGCGCTCAACGCCGCGTATCGCACAAATCCCACGCTCGAAGGGGCGCGGGCGCAGCAGCGCGCAACCGACGAGAACGTGCCGATCGAGAAGTCCGGCGCGCTGCCTTCGCTGAACGCCACCGGGACCTACACCGAATTCCTCAAGCAAAGCTCGAGCTCATTCGTATCGCCGGAACGCTCGGCCGGCGCGCAGCTCAACCTGTCGGTGCCGATCTATCAGGGCGGCGCGACCAGGAACGGCATCCGCGCGGCCGAAACGCGCGACCTCGCCGGACGAGCCAACCTGCGCGGCAGCGAAAGCTCGCTGTTCAGCCAGGTCGTCGGCGCCTACATGGACGTGATCCTGCAAGAGGCGGTCGTCGGCCTCAATGCCAACAACGTCCACGTGCTGCAGGTCAACCTCGAGTCGACCCGTGACCAGTTCCAGATCGGACAACTGACCCGCACCGACGTCGCCCAATCCGAATCGCGCCTCGCCCTCGCCGAGGGAGACCTGCGCACGGCGCAAGCGAACCTCGTCACCGCGCGCGAGCGGTACGTGCAGCTGGTCGGCAAGGCGCCGACCGACCTGCAGCCGCCGCCGCCGCTGCCCGGCCTTCCGGCCACGGTCACCGACGCGGTCGGCGACGCGCTCAAGAACAATCCCGATCTCATCGCCGCGCAGGAAAACGCGGATGCGGCCGGCTTCGACATCGAGGCGGCGGGAGCCGCGCGGCTGCCCAAGGTCAGCCTGTTCGTCAACGGCGGCGCGACCGACTACCTCGGAACGCTCGGCTCGAGCCTGATCGGCCCGGTCCAGCAGCTCCAGACGACGGCCCAGGCGGGC
>DATJHD010000275.1:0-4007 GCA_035494275.1 Croceibacterium sp. | reverse complement strand
CCGAAGGGGGCGCCGAGGACGTCAACGAGGCGGTCGCTGCCGCCAGGCGCGCGTTCGAGGACGGGCGTTGGTCGGGCGTTCTCGCCGGGGAGCGGGCGCGGGTCATGCTGCGCCTTGCCGACCTGATCGAGCGCGAAGCGGAGCTTCTGACCGCCCAGCAGATCTTCGAGAACGGCAAGCTCGTTTCGGAAATGCGGCCCGGGGCCGCGGCCCTGGCCGGCGATTGCCGCTTCTTCGCCGGGCTCGCCGAATCCCACGCCGGCGTGACGGTCCCCCCTGCGCGGCCGGGCTTCACGACCTTTACGCTCAAGGAACCGATCGGCGTGGTGGCCGCGATCACGCCGTGGAACACGCCTTTGGGCCTGCTCGGCTGGAAGCTCTTTCCGGCGCTGGCGGCGGGGAACACAATCGTCGTCAAGCCGTCCGAGGTCACGCCTACGTCCACCCTCATGCTCGCGGCACTGTGTCAGGAGGCAGGCATTCCCGACGGCGTGGTCAACGTGGTGACGGGCGGCCGCGAGACAGGCTCGGCGCTCGTCGAGCATCCCGGCGTCGACAAGATCGCCTTCACCGGCTCCACGGCGACCGGACAGGGGATCGCGTCGAGGGCGGCGCTGCGAAGCGCGCGCGTCACGCTCGAGATGGGCGGAAAGTCGCCGCAGGTGGTCTTTGCGGACACCGACCTTGAGCGAGCGGTCAACGGCGTGATGGCGGGCATTTTCGCCGCCAGCGGGCAGAGCTGCATGGCGGGATCGCGCGTCCTCGTCGAGGCCGCCGCTTTCGATCGTTTCGCCGACCTTCTGGCTGCCCGCGGGGCGGCGATGGTTGCGGGCGATCCCCTCGATCCGGCGACCCAGCTCGGCCCTCTCGCTTCGAGGGCACAGCTCGACAAGGTGTTGTCCTATTTCCGGATCGCCGAAGACGAAGGGCTCGATTGCCTCATCGGCGGCCATCGCCTCGACCGGCAAGGCTATTTTGTCGCCCCCACGGTTTATCGCGGGGTCCCGCCGGACAGCCGGATCGCGCGCGAGGAGATTTTTGGCCCCGTGGTCGCGCTGTTCCGTTTCGACGGCGAAGACGAGGCCGTGAGCCTGGCGAACGACACGCGCTACGGCCTTGCCGCCGGGATCTGGACCGACGACGCCCGCCGCGCGCATCGCCTGATCCACCGGCTGCGCGCCGGCTCGGTGTGGGTCAACAATTACCGGGTGCTCGGGCACACGTTGCCGTTCGGCGGCTACGGGCAGAGCGGGATCGGCCGCGAAATGGGCGCCGGCGCGCTCGACGCCTACACCGAGACCAAGAGCGTGTGGATCGACACCGGCAACGCCATCACCTTCAAGGTCGGCGCGGGAGAGTGACATGGACTACGACCTCGTCGTGATCGGATGCGGGGCCGGCGGGCTCTCGGCCGCGGTGGCCTATGCCGACGAAGCCGGCGAGGGCGCGCGCATCGCCGTGCTCGAGCGTGCAACGCGTGACGGACGCGGAGGCGCGACCCGCTGGACGAGCTCATGGTTTCGCGTGACCAGGGATCGCCGGCTCGACCCCGCGTTCATCGAGACGATGGAGCGGCTTGGAGAAGGGAGGGCCGACCTCGCCTATTGCCGCGCCTACGCGGCGCAAGTGCCGGCAACATTCGACTTCCTCGACAGGCATGGCGTGCCATGGATCTATTTCGACCAGCCGTTTGCCAACAGGAACACGGGCGGTGGGCTGGCGATGCCGCTGCCGGGCGGCGTGGCGATTGTCGATACGCTTGCGGCCAGGGTCGATGGGCTGCCTAATGCGGAAATCCTGTACGAGACGGAAGCCGTCTCGCTCGAGGCCGATGAATCCGGCCGAGTGACGGGTGTGCGTGTCCGCTCGGGCGGGAGCGAACGGTTGCTTAACGCCAGGTCCGTCGTGATCGCTTGCGGCGGCTTCGAGGGCGCGCCGGACATGCTGGTCAAACATCTCGGCCCTCGCGGAACGGAGCTGCCGCTCATTGCGCCGACACTGGCCAACAACCGGGGCGACGGCATACGCCTCACCGCTCCGCTCGATGGCGATGTCGCAGGGCAATTCGACATGTTTCATGGCGAGCCTGTCGACACGCGCACCGACAAGCCCGATGCCGTCATCTACGGCTATCCGTTCGGGATTATCGTCAACAGGCACTGCCGGCGCTTCTTCGACGAAGGGCAGGACAGTTTCGACGCGACCTTCGAGCGGCTCGGCTACGAAATCTGGGCGCGCCAGGACCAGCAGGCCTGGTTCATCGGCGAGAAGGCGATCCTCGACTGGCCGGCCGTTGCCGACATCATGCTGACTGACCAGCCGCCGGTGGAAGGCGACACCGTCGCCGAATTGGCGACGAAGCTCGGGCTCGATCCTGAGGCGCTTGTCGCCACCGTCGGCGAATACAACGCGGCCATACAGCCCGGCCCGACCGACCGCGCCATCCGCGACGGCAAGCGAACCGAAGGTATCGATCCGCCGAAGTCGAACTGGGCGACACCGATCTCGAACGGCCCATTCATCGGCTATCCGATGACGACCGCCATCACGTTTACCTTCGGCGGCATCCGATCGGACGATCGCGCACGCGTCCTCAAGCGCGACGGCTCTGCCATTGCGGGACTGTACGCGGCAGGCGAGGTCACCGGGCTCTACTACAAGGAGTATCCGGCCGGGACTTCGGTGCTGCGGGCGCTGACCTTCGGTCGCATTGCCGCTCGCGAGGCCGCCGCCAATGCCTGACGGGATCGACATCGTCCACTGCGCCGAGATGCCTTGGGGTGAAAGCCTCGTCGCGCAGCGCGGCGCGACCGAGGGCATGGCGCACAAGCGGCTGTTCGAAGGCGAAGAGGACAGCCCTGACAATTACATGCTGGTGATGTCGCGCGAGCCGAAAAGCTACTTCTCGCCGCGACACCGGCATCCGTGGGACCAGATCCGGCTTTGCATCGAGGGAAAGATCCCGATCGCCAAGGGGCTGTACATCGAGGGCGGCGAGATCGGCTATTTCCCCGAAGCCGCCCCTTATGGTCCGCAGGCAGGGGGCGAAGACAGGATCGTGCTGCTGCTGCAATTCGGCGGCGCCAGCGCACAAGGCTTCATCGGCCCCGACAGGCTCAATGAGGCAAGGCGGGCGCTCGCCGAGAAGGGGACCTTCGAACGCGGGGTCTATTCCACGCGAGCAAACGGAAAGCGCGTCAATCGCGATGCCTACGAGGCGATCTGGGAGCATGTCAGGGGTGCCCCGCCTGCCTATGTCGAGCCGGCCTACAAAACGCCGATCGTGATGCGGCCTGAGGCCATGCGATGGCAGCCGACCGAAAATGAAGGTGTCGAGCGCAAGGAGATCGGCGTCTTCCCCCATCGGGGCCTGACAATCACTGGCGTCAGGCTCGCCGGCGGAGCTGAGCTGGAGCTCAAACCACTCCCCGCGTTGCGTTTCCTCCTTGTCGTTGGCGGTCGCGGAGAGCTGGCCGGCAAGGAACTCCGGAAACTGAGCGCCGCGCGATTGCTTCAAGGCACCACGGGCAGGCTCAGCGCTGTCGAGCAGGTCGACCTGGTTGAACTCGCGCTGGCGCCGACGACTTAGGCGCCTCTCAAGCCAGGCTTCCGGTCCAGAATCATGCTCACCACGATCCGAGCGGCCGTCCTGGGCAGCGGTTTCCCTGAAAGCATGGCCGTAACAAGGGTGCCGGGCCTTTGAGAACATGGGTCGCGGCCGGCGCGGGCCAGCGTCCTGAGTCGAGGCGACGGCCAAGGCGAAAGATCGCTTCCAGCACCTGCTCGGACGAGAAATCGCAGTGCCCGGCCTGCGCTACATAGAGCGACTGCATCATCGCCGCCGGAGCAACCGCCGCATAGCCTTGCTGCAGCGACGGCGAGGTGACGGTGTCGCCGAGCGCCTGGAGCGCCAGGAGCGGCACTTTCGGGCGGCCGGTCGGGATGTAATACCTGGCCATGTAGTCGACCGCGGCGGGCGCTGCCGCGACCCGAGGAGCTTGCGCCAA
>DATJHD010000274.1:0-8006 GCA_035494275.1 Croceibacterium sp. | reverse complement strand
CTCTGCGGCGGACCGGGGCGGCCCCACGGCCTCAACCGCGGCTATTTCGCTCGGCCGACCGTGTTCTCCCAAGTCACGCCCGAGATGCGCATCGCGCAGGAGGAGATCTTCGGCCCGGTCCTCGTCATCCAGCCTTACGAGGACGAGGAAGAGGCCGTCCGCATCGCCAACGCGACGGTCTATGGCCTCTCCAGTCACGTCCAGTCGGCCGACCAGGAAGCCGCCCGCCGCGTGGCGCGGCAAATCCGCGCGGGACAAGTGCACATCAACTACCCCGCCTGGTCGGGCTACGCGCCGTTCGGCGGCTACAAGATGAGCGGCAACGGCCGCGAGTACGGTCGTTTCGCGCTGGAGGAATATCTCGAGGTCAAGGCGGTGCTGGGGTACTGAGCGTCAGCAAGGCGATCGAGCCCACATCGAGCGCGGCCGTTCGGCGGCTTGGGGCGAAAACCTTCTTCTTTCGCGCGCGAAATCTCGCTTGCCCCGCCGGATGACCCGCCCCGTTCGTTCTCCCGTCCGACCTTGAACTCTGGATTGCGCCCGCCTCGGCTGCAGCATCGTGACCCCGGTTGCCTTAGCTCGAAAAGCCACGATCCCCGCGGCCTTGCTCGCGGGAAGGGTCGCACGGTGTGCCATGTCCAACCCCGGTGCGCTCTGCGGCACCAGCGCTCGCCTCGGCCGTTCATCGCGAGTGGACGTTGCAGGTGAGCGATGGCGTTCGTGCAGCTCGACCGGAAAAACCGCGCAATCGGCATTGCCGGGGCGCTCGCGATCAACGCGCTCTTGGTTGCGGGCCTGTTGTCGCTGTCGACCGGAATCACGTCGCTCAAGGCCGTTCACGGGCTGGTAGCGTTCAACCTGCGCCAGCCAAAGCCGCCCGCCGCGCCGCCGCCCGACAAGAAGCCGGCGGGGGCGTCGGGGCCGCAGAGCCGCGGGGCCACCAAGGCGCCGTCGCCGCCCAAGCCTCCGCATCCGCTGCCCAAGCCGACCCCGGTCACGCCGTCGGTCGACGTCGGCAGCCAGTCGGCGAGCGGCGCGGGCCATGCGGCCGGCAGTTCCGCCGGGCGCGGCGGCGAGGGCAGCGGCACCGGTGCGGGCGGCTCGGGTGCCGGCAACGGCGCCGGCATGGCGACACCGCCGGTGCATATCGCCGGCGCGCTGACCGATGCCGACTATGCGCGCACCAGCCATCCGCGCGGCGCGACGGGGAGTGTTTACATCACCTTCCGTGTGCGCACCGACGGATCGGCCGACCAGTGCCGCGTTACCCGAACCAGCGGTTATCCCAGCATCGATGCCGCGACCTGCCGCCTGTTCCAGCAACGGTTCCGTTTCCGGCCGGCGCTCGACGCGTCCGGTCGACCCATCGACTACACAATGAGCACGGTGTTCACGTGGCGCCCGCGATGAATTGGGCGAAAGAGGTTAATATATATCAACCCGGCGCGACAGCGAGGCAACTCGTCGCAGCTTTTTGGCCACAATGTGGAACTGTGGATGAACGATGCCGTTTGCGAACGTGGGAGGCCAATCCGTGTGCCTGAGGGGCGGCTCGCCGCAGCCGATGGCGCTTCAAGGAGAAGCATCATGAAGAAAGCCGTTATTGCGTTAATGGCAGCGGCATCTCTGCCTTTGGCTGCCTGTGCATCAACAACTCCGAACGACAACACGCTGGCTTCGGCCGGGACCGGCGCGGCGATCGGCGCGGCGGGCGGCGCAGGCGTCGCCGCGCTCACCGGCGGCAGTGTGCTCACGGGTGCGGCGATCGGCGCGGCCGTCGGCGGTCTGGCCGGCGCCGTCTGGGCCGACCGCAACAATGACGGCGTGGCGGACGGCTATGTCTACAACGGCCAGTACTATCCGGGTGCCCCGGCGGGTTATGCCGAGTCGGCGACGGCTCCGGTAGCCGCTTCGTGTCCGTCGGTCGGCCATTCGGCCGCAGTCGGCGCGGTTGGCGGCGCTGCTCTGGGCGCGGGCGTCGGCGCTCTTGCCAGCGGCATCAGCATCCCTGTCGGCGCGCTGGTCGGCGCGGCGGTCGGCGGTCTTGCCGGTGCGGTTTGGGCCGACTCCAACAACGACGGTTGCGTTGACGGCTACATCTCGAACGGTCAGTACTATCCGGGTGGACCGCCGGCTGCGCCCGCCTCGGGTACCTCGTACACCGGGGAACGCGGCTGATTTTGACCAAACAGGGGTATGAAGCGCGGCATGGGACTGATTTCTGACGGACGCATGCTGCGTTTCGTACTTCCTGCTCTGGCAGCGGCGCTCGTCGCGTCGCTGCCGCAGCCGTTATTCGCCGAGGAAGCCAATGTCTCCCAGGCTTCCTCGCAGGGCGGCGCTGGAGGCGGCGGCATCGCCGCCCGCATCCGGCACGAGATTTCCGGAAATGCCGACAAGGACTTGCGCGCGTTCTACGCCGCGCGGGCCGACGCACCGTTGTGGCTCGACGAGTTCCATCGCCCTTCGGCTGCGGCGACGCTGCTGTGGCTGCGCATTCGCACGTCCGACCGCGACGGGCTCGATCCAGCAAGGTTCCATCTCGACAGTCTGTCGAACCTGCTCGACCGCGCGCGACAGGGCGACGCCGACGATGCCGCGAAGGCCGACATCGCCCTGTCCGCCGCTTTCGTCGCCTATGCCCAGGCGATGATCGCCGCTCCCCATGCGCAAGTGATCTACGAAAACGCGGCGCTTTCGCCGTCGGTGCCGCGGCCGTACATGCTGCTCGAGGCGGCGACCAAGGCGCCGTCGCTGGAGGGCTACATCGACCGCTTCGGCTGGATGGACCCGCTGTATGCGCCCCTGCGCAAGGCGCTCGACGATCCGCAATACTCCGCGACGCAGAAACAGATCATCACCGCCAACCTGGCGCGCGTGCGGGCCATTCCCGAAATTCGCGAAGGCAAGCACATCCTGGTCGACGCCGCGAGCGCGCGGTTGTGGATGTACGAGGGCGACAAGGTGGTCGATTCGATGAAGGTCGTCGTCGGCAGCCCCGAGCTCGGGACGACCCCGCTGATGGCCGGCTGGATCCGCTGGGCGATCGAGAATCCCTACTGGGAAGTGCCCGACGACATCACCAGGAACGAGATCGCGCCGAAGGTCCTCGCCCAGGGGGTCCGGTACCTCAGGAACGAGCACTACGAGGTGCTCTCCGACTGGACCGACGATTCCCCGGTGCTCGATCCCACCTCCGTCGACTGGAAGGCCGTGCGCGCCGGCACGCTCAAGGTCCATGTGCGCCAGCTTCCCGGCGGCGACAACTTCATGGGCAAGGTGAAATTCGAATTCCCCAACGGCAAGGGCATCTACCTGCACGATACGCCCGCCAAGCAGCTGATGGACAAGGACGCGCGCCAACTGAGCCACGGGTGCATCCGGATGGAGAACGCGCCGGCGATGCACCAATGGCTGATGGGTGAGCCGATCCCGACGGACATCACCAAGCCCGAGGACAAGGTACCGCTGCCGGTGCCGGTGCCGATCTATGTGACCTACCTCACCGCCAGCCCGGACGGGACCGGCATCGCCTTCCACGACGATCCTTACGGGCTCGACAAGGACATCCGGCTCGCGACCGCCGACTGAGCGGCAGCTCACCCGGGCCGGTGCAGCGCTTGTGACAGGACGGCGGTGAGCGCGGCCATCGTGAACGGCTTGCGCAGGACGGGAAAGCCCTCCGCCGCCGCCGAACCGGCGGCGGCGCTGTAACCGGTCATCAGCACGACCGGGAATCTCTCGCGCCTTTCGCGCAGCCGGCGGGCGAGGTCGAGGCCGCCGATCGAGCCGGGCATGACCATGTCCGACAGCACCGCATCGACATTGCTTGTTTCGAACAGGCTCAGCCCCTCGGCTCCCGAGGCGGCCCGCAGGACCTTGGAACCCTGTTCCTCGAGCATCTGGCTGACCAGCTCGTTGAGATCCGCGTCATCCTCGACCAGCAGGATGCGCAATCCTTGCAGCGCGTCCTCGGCCGGCGGGGGCGCCGGCCCGGCTTGTTCTCCGACCGGCTCGTTGCAGCGCGGGATCAGTAGGATCACCTTGGTGCCCTTGCCAGGGTCGCTGACGATTGACACCGTGCCGCCCGCGGCGGTCACGAAGCCGTAGACCTGGCTCAGCCCCAGACCGGTGCCGCGGCCGGGGCCCTTGGTGGTGAAGAACGGCTCGAATGCGCGCTCGATCGTTTCGGGGCTCATTCCGCTGCCTTGGTCCTCGACCGCTATTTCGACCGCGTCCGCACCGGCGAGGGCGCCGGGTCGATTGGCCGCGGTAATGCACAAGAGCCCGCCTTGCGGCATGGCGTCCTTGGCGTTGACCGCCAGGTTGAGCATCGCCACGTCGAACTGCGAAACGTCGACGTCGATCGGCCACAGGTCTCCCGCGATGCTGAAGCGGACCGAGATGTTCTCCCTAAGCGAGTGGTCGAGCAAGTTCGCGAGATCGTCGATATGGCGATCGACGTTCAACACCTCGGACTGAACCGGCGAGCGACGCGAGAAGGCGAGCAGCTGCTGTGTGATCTGCGCCCCGCGATCGAGTGCGTTGCGTATGCCCTCGGCGAATTTCTGGCGGCGTTCGGCGTCCTGCGATCGCTGCATCAGCTCGAGCCCGCTCGAAGCGGCCATCAGCAGGTTGTTGAAATCGTGCGCCACGCCGCCGGTAAGCTGTCCGAGCGCTTCCATCTTCTGCGCCTGGCGCAGCGCGATCTCGGCCTTTTCGCGGGCGAGGATCTGCCGCTGCAGCTCGCGATTGGCTCCTGCTGCCGCGGCGCTCGCGGCGCCGAGCAAGGCAATCAGCGCCGCGGCGAACACCAGGATCAGCCCGATCGCGGCGTATCGCGAGATACGCGTCGACAACGGCTCGACGATCTTCGTCAGGTAGACGCTGCCGAGATTGAGGTTCGCCTGGACCACCGGCACGACAACCGTCACCTTGCGGCCGCTGATTTCCGGCGGGTGTATTGTCACGTTCGCGGGAAGTGCCTGTCCGGGGACGGCCAGCCCCGCAAAAAGGCGGCCATCGGCGCCGTAGACAGCCGCCCCGCGGAAGCTTTCATCGAGCCGAAGCGCGGAAAGATACTCGTTGGCCGTCGTGGCATCGTCGAAAGCCAGCGCCCCGGCGACGCTGCCGGCGAGGATCTGCGCCTGCACGTTGACCTGGCGCAACTGGTCGGCGCTTTCGCGCCTCTCCAGCTGCCAGCCAAGCAGGAGGCTGATCGCCAGCAAGGTGACCGCAAGCGCCGCGGTGATCCACCGCTGCTCGAACAGCGCGTGGCGAACGCGCCCGAGGATGAACCCGCTCACGGGTCCACCGCCACGGCCACGTTCAGGAGCTTCGAGCTCAGTTCCAGATGCCGTGCTGCCGCATCGCCCCGGTCGATGGCCAGGCGCACGTGCCCGTCGCGGATCAGGAAATCGACCACCCCGCCCTGGGTGCCGTTGTTGCGGTCACCGACCGTCAGGACCGGCAGCCCACGCGTCGCGCCGAGGAGGGCGCGCGCGGTGTCCGGCCCCCGGCCGAGAAAGAGTATCTGGCATTCCTTGGCAACGTCGGCACTGCCCGCTTTCACTTGCTCGACCGCAAGCGGGCGGCCGTCGACTTGCTGGCCGCGAACGAGTTGCTGCAGCACGCCGACGACGTCGTCCCGGCCGGCGATGCAGAACCTGAAGGCCCCGGCGCCGCTGCCGGCGGGCCAGCGAACAAACGAAGCCAGCTTGTAGAGATAGGCCGCCTTGACCTCGGCCTCGGGTGTCGCCGCGTCGGCGATGTCGGCATGGAGCCAGGGGCCGACAATGAGCGCCAGCAAGCGAAGGCTGCGCGCTCGCCGCGCTGCCTTCTTCATTAGTAGCGCAGCTCCACGCCGCCCATGATCCGGCGCGGAATGGAATCTGCGCCGGGGTATTCCTGGTGCCGCTTGTGGAGGAGGTTGGTGCCCGATACCGACAGCGCGAGGGCGGAGGTCACCTGCCAGGCGACACGTCCGTCGAGCTCGGCGTAAGGCGGGACCTCGGAACCTGAGAGTCGCCCGACGGCCCTTGCGCCAAGACTAATCGTCACGTCCGTCAGCGGGCTCATCGAGGAGCGCAGGGTGAAGGCATAGGGCGGGTCGTTGCCGGCCTGAGCGGGACCGAGCAAGCCGCTGCCACCGTCCGAAAAAACGAGATCGCGGTGAAGCCAGGTCGCGCCGCCCGACAGGCTCCACCAGCTGCTGAGCTGCAAATCGGCCCATGCCTCGATGCCGTAGACGTCGCCCTTGAGATTGTTGCCCCACGTCAAGTTGAGCGCGGCCGGACCGGTGCCGAATTCGATCGTGCGCAGGTCCTGATAGCGGTGATAAAAGGCCGTTGCCGAGAGCGAGAAGCCTTGCGTCGGCTGCAGGCGCGTTCCGAGTTCGAACGACCACAATTTCTCGGTGCGAAACTGCAGATTGCCGCTCAAGGCAACGAGCGGCGGCACCCGTTCCTGGACGTCCTCGTCGAACGGTGTGGGTGAGCGAACCGCGCGTTCGACCGATGCCCATAGCAGGGTCTTGGGTCCGACTTTCCAGGCGAGGCGCGCCTCCGGAAGCACCGACGTGCCCGCATAAGGCAGGTGTTCGGCCTTGATCCCGCCTGTGAAGGTGAGGGCCTTGCCGAGGGCGATGCTGTCCTGCGCGAAGCCGTTGGCAATGAACAGGTTGCGGTGCGGCGGCACAAAGAAGAAACCGGGCGTTCCTTCGATCATGTAATCGACGGTGCGGGCGCCCAGGCCCCAGACGATCGAATGCGCGCCCAGAGTGATATTGTGCTGCAATTCGGCGTCGAAGGTATCGGTGTGGAACTTGCCGCCGCCGACGGCGCGCGAATCGCGGGCGATGCGGTCGTAGAAGAGCTGCGCCCCCAGTTCGCCGGCGCTGCCGAGGTTCCTGTTCCAGCGGGCGACAAGGTTTCGGCCCGACATATGTTCGGCGGTCGCGCCGGGCTGACCGTTGCGCCCGCCGAATATGTCGCCTTGCAGCGTCAAGAGGTCGGCGTCGCCCGGTGTCCAGTCGACCCGCAATCCACCCTGGAGATGGTGCCAGGGATCATGGGCCGACGCTCCCGAAGCGAGATCGAACGCATCCTCGTGCAAGTAGCGACCATGGATCTCGTAACTGACGTCATGGCCGGCCCTCCCGGAAATGCGCGCGCCGAGCGCTTGCCGGCCGGGTCCGGCGCGGGCGTCGGCGTAGAGCCCTTTGCTCTCGGACGAAGATCGGGTGATGATGTTGATCACCCCGTTGACCGCGTTCGCCCCCCACAGCGTCGCACCGGGCCCGCTGATCACCTCGATCCGGTCTACGCTGTCGGGAAGTACGTCCGGAAGGTCCCAGTAAACCCCTGAAAACAAGGGCGTGTAAACCGTTCGCCCGTCGATCAGGACGAGCAGCTTGTTCGAATAGCTCTGCGCCGCGCTGTTCCCATTCAGGCCTCGCGCCGTGACCACCCAGTCTGACGGGGTCTTCTGGTAGACCTGCAGGTTGGGCGCGAGGCGAAGCATTTCCGGAAGCGTCGTCGCGCCCGAGCGAATGATGTCGTCGCGGCTGATGACGTAAATCGAGGCTGCCGCCTCCGAGAGCGGCTGGTCGGTCTTGCTGACGGATGACACGTTGACTTCCGCAAGGTCGTCGATCGACATCCCGCGCAGGCTCTCGACTTCTTGCCCACGCGCATCGGACCACGGCAGGGACAGCGCGATGAGCGCCGCGGCGATAGCAACGGCGACGCCGGGAACTCGACCCGTGGATGCCAAGCTGATGCCCCCTCCCTCACGCCGGGCTGTCGCTCCGGCATGCGGAACCAACGCCCGCGTGTGTCGTTAGTTCCGATCCCGCCATCGCTTTGGGGTCGGGATGTGACAGGGGTGCCGAGCATTCGCAGCTGCACGATTGTGCATCGCGGATCGTCATTGCAGCGAAGGAGGGAGCTCACCGCATGGCCAAGATCCTGCTGGTCGAAGACGAGATGCTGGTGCGGGAACTGGCG
>DATJHD010000273.1:0-10431 GCA_035494275.1 Croceibacterium sp. | reverse complement strand
GTGGAGGAAAGCTGGTTCTTCCGCCTGTCGAAATACGAACAGCCGCTGCTCGAGCTCTACCGTGACAATCCCGAGTTTGTCCGCCCGGCGACCCGACTCAACGAGGTGCGCAGCTTCGTCGAGGCGGGACTGCGCGATCTTTCCGTCAGCCGCACCAGCTTCGACTGGGGCGTCAAGGTCCCAGGCGCAGAAGATCACGTGATGTACGTGTGGGTCGATGCGCTGACCAACTACCTCACCGGCGTCGGTTACCCTGACGGTACGGACGAATTCCGGACCTTCTGGCCCGCCGACGTGCACCTTATCGGCAAGGACATCGTCCGCTTTCACGCCGTCTATTGGCCCGCCTTCCTGATGAGCGCCGGGATCGCCCTGCCGAGGCAGGTCTATGCCCACGGGTTCCTCCTCAATCGCGGGCAGAAGGAATCGAAATCGCTCGGCAATGTCACCGATCCCAACGAGCTGGCCGATCGCTTCGGGGTCGACGCGCTTCGCTATTTCCTGCTGCGCGAGTTCACCTTCGGGCAGGATGGCAGCTATTCGGTCGAAGCCATTGCCAATAGGTCCAATTCCGAGCTGGCGAACAGTTTCGGCAATCTCGCGCAGCGAACCCTCTCGCTGATTTACAAGAACTGCGAAGGCAGCTTGCCGCCGGTCAACGGCCACAGCGGGGCCGACAACGCCTTGTTCGACACGCTCGACAGGGTCACGCGGCAGGAAATGCCAGTGGCATACGACAAGCTGGCCTTCGCCCACGCGCTCGAAAGCTGGATGGGCGCGGTCTACGCCTGCAACGCCTATATCGATGAGCAGGCACCGTGGGCGCTGCGCAAGACCGATCCCGCGCGGATGGAGACCGTCCTCGCGACGCTCTACATCGTCATCGCCCAGCTTGCCGTAGCGGTGATGCCGGTGATGCCGGAATCGATGACCAGGTTGCTCGACGCGATGGGCCTTGCCGAGGATCTCAGGACGATCGAGGGCGCCTGGTCGCACTGGTATTCGCCGCTGGCCGAAAGCGATTTTCGGATTGCCAAGCCGCAAGGGCTGTTTCCGCGCGTCGAGCTCGACGAGAGCGAGGCGGCGTGATGCTGATCGACAGCCACTGCCACCTCGAATACGAGGGCCTCGCCGAGGACCAGGACGGCGTGCTCGAGCGCGCCCGCGCCGCCGGAATTGGGGGCTTCGTCAACATCTCGACGCGGCAAAGCGAGTGGGCAAGGGTGGTCGGCACCGCCGAACGCGAGCCCGATGTCTGGGCCACCATCGGCATTCATCCGCACGAAGCCGACCGGCACGCCGATCTGGGGGAGGCGGCCCTGCTCGAAGCGGCCGGGCACCCGCGCGTGGTCGGCATCGGCGAGACCGGCCTGGATTATTACTATGACAGGTCCGATCGCCAGGTGCAGCAGGCGCTGTTCCGCACGCACATCGGCGTGGCGCGCAAGACCGGGTTGCCGCTGGTCATTCACACGCGCGATGCCGAGGAGGACACGATAGCGATTCTCGAGGAGGAGATGGGGAAGGGGGCGTTTCCTGCCCTGATCCATTGCTTCACGGCCTCGGCCGGCTTCGGCCGGAAAGTGCTGGAACTGGGCCTGACGATCTCGCTTTCAGGAATTGTGACCTTCAAGAACGCGAAGGAGTTGCAGGAATTTGCGCCCGTGATCCCGGCCGATCGCCTGCTGGTTGAAACCGACAGCCCGTTCCTGGCGCCGGTGCCCCATCGCGGCCGCACGTGCGAGCCGGCCTATGTCGCCGACACGGCTCGATTCGTCGCCGGCTTGCGGGGTGAAACCCTTGAAGAGCTTGCCGAAAATACCACTCGCAACTTCCGAGGGCTGTTCAAGAAAGCTCAGGTGTGAAGCTCATCGTCCTTGGCTCGGGCACGTCGACCGGAGTCCCCCGGATCGGCAACGACTGGGGGGCTTGCGATCCGAATGAGCCGAAGAACCGCCGCTCGCGCGTTTCGGTCGTTGTCGAAAGTGCCGCGGGGTCGCGAATTCTGGTCGATACGTCGACCGATCTCAGAAACCAGCTGTTGGCGACGCGCATCGAGGCGGTCGATGCCGTCGTCTGGACGCACGATCACGCCGACCATTGCCACGGCATCGACGACCTGAGGCCGATGCGGTTCGGCCGCAACGCGCCGTTGCCCGGCTATGCCTCGGCCAACACGGTGCGGCGGCTGAAGCAGCGGTTCAGTTACGTGTTTGCCGGCAGGTACGGCTATCCGACGATCGTCAACCTTCAGCCGCTCGGCACGGTTCGTATCGTTGCCGGATTTGGCATCGAAACGTGCGAAATGCCTCACGGTCCCATCACGAGCACGGCCTTCCGGTTCGAAGTGGATGGGAAAAGTGTCGGCTATGCGACGGATTACAGTAGTATTTCTGATGAAATGGTCGATTTGTTCAGGAACGTCGACGTCCTCGTGGCCGATTGCCTGCGGCGCGAATACCATCCGACGCACGCCAGCCTCGAGATGGCTCTCGACTTCGCCGAGCGCACGGGCGCCGGGACAACCGTGCTGACGCATCTCGACAAGAGCATGGACTATGCGACGCTTTCCGCCGAAACGCCGCCGAACGTGCTTGTGGGCTACGACGGGATGGAGCTCGATCTGGGATGACGCCGGGCTGGGTTTCGCTGGTTCTGCTGATGGGTTGGCTCGTTCTTGCCGGTTCTGCCTTGCGCGCCCGGCAGATCAGTGCGCGAAAGACCGTGACGTACGCCCTGGTCTGGGGCGCCATCCTTTTTGCCGTGGCGGCCGCATTCACCGCGATGGGGCAGCACGCCCGACCTTGAGTGCCCTAGAATTTAACATAATATATATTATCATCCCAAGATGCCCGATCCTCTCGACCGCCTCCTCTCGATCATGGCCCGCCTGCGCGGCCCTTCAGGCTGCGAGTGGGATCGCGCGCAAACGTTCGCGACGATCGCGCCGTACACGATCGAGGAAGCCTACGAGGTCGCCGACGCCATCGAGCGCGACGCCATGGACGACCTTTGCGCCGAGCTCGGCGACCTGCTGTTCCAGGTCGTCTTCCATGCCCGCATGGCTGAAGAAGCGGGCCATTTCGGATTTGGCGACGTCGCCCGGTCGATTGCCGACAAGATGGAAGCGCGCCATCCGCACGTCTTCGGCGGCGCTGAAGCGTCTCCCGGATGGGAGGAACTCAAGGCCAGCGAGAGAAGCCACAAAGGGATCAAGAGCGCTCTCGACGGGGTAGCGAACGCGTTACCGGCGCTGATGCGCGCCGAAAAGCTCCAGCGGCGCGCGGCGCGAAGCGGATTCGACTGGCCCGACGCTATGGGCCCTGCGGCCAAGATCGTCGAGGAAATCGGCGAACTCGCGGCGGCCGCAGACGACAAGCGGGCCGAGGAAGCAGGAGACCTGCTGTTCGCCGCGGTCAACCTCGTGCGCGCCTACAAGATCGCGCCCGAAGAGGCGCTCAGGGCCGCGAACCTCAAGTTCGAACGCCGCTTCCGGGAAATGGAGGCGCTCGCCGGCGGGCGCGAAGCGTTCGCCGGCCTGTCGCTCGACGAGCAGGAAGCGCTCTGGCAGCAGGTGAAGGCGGGCGAAACCTAGCTTGCGGCGTGGCGGCGCGCCCATTCGCGCGCGCCCGCCTGCGATTGCCGCTCGATCGGCGGCACTTTCACCGAGGATGCCGGATCGATCTCGACGCAAAGGAACGCGGCGACGGCCTCGAGCGTCGCGGCGGGATCGGCGAGGACGTCCTCGTACCACAGTTCGAGCGGGGCGATGCCAATGTCCGCCAGCATGGCAACCCAGGCGCGTTCCTGGTTCTCGATCATCCGCTCCGCCCGCTCGACGGCGAGCCGCGAGTATTCCGGTTCCGCCCGCCCTTCCCGTTCCTGTTCCGCGCGCCAGATGCCCGAGAGGATCGCGCGCGCATAGGAAATCGCGTGCGCGGTCCGATCCCGCCTGTGCAGCAGGATCACCCTGCCGCTCTCGCGCGAGGGCAGAACGGTGCGCAGCACCTCGACGAGGAGCGCAGGATTGGTCTTTTGCAGCGCCTCGAACTGCACGGGAAAGCCCTTGAGGCCGAAAACGCCGTTGGGCGAGGTGCGGCGGGCGAGCGCTGAATGCCACAGCCGCCGTTGCTCGTCCGGCGACTGGCTGGCGTGGCCGTAGGGGCCGCCGGGTTCGAAGTTGCAGTATTCGAGCGGCGCTCCAAGGCACCCCGTCTGCCACAACAAGTGGCTGACGAACGTGCTGCCGGAGCGCGGGACGCTGGCGAGCAGATAGGGCCGCGCCGGGACGCCCGCGAACGGGGAAAAATCGAATTCCGGTTCGTATCCCGTCTCGATCCCGAGAAGCATTCAATGAGCATTGCCCTCGCCACGCGCCGCGTCAACGGATCAGAGGGCCACGTAGCGGCCGAACTCCTTGTCGGTCAGGCGCACGTCGAGGCGCCGCAGCGGGCCTCCCTCGGCTTGCCCGGCATCGCTTTCACGCAGAACTTCGCCATGGGCGTGCAGCCACGCGATACGCTGGCCGTCGCTTGCCGGGATGGTGAAGCTGTGGACCCTCGCGCCCTCGGTCAGCAACCGGCCGACGCGCTCGAGCATGGCTTCGATACCGAACCCGGTCTCGGCCGAGATCGGCAGCACGGTCGGGTCCTGCGCAGCGAGGGCCACGAGCTCGTCGCGGCGTTCGTCGGTAAGCAGGTCCCACTTGTTCCACAGCTCGAGGATGGGGACCAGGCTTTCCCCCCCTTCCCCCTGGATCACGCCGAGTTCGCCCAGAACCTCGAGCACCTGTCGTTTCTGCGCCGCCGAGTCGGGGTTGGCGATATCGCGCACGTGAAGGATGAGGTCGGCCTCGGTGACTTCTTCGAGGGTCGCGCGAAAGGCGGCGACGAGCTGGGTCGGAAGGTCGGAAATGAAGCCGACCGTGTCGGAAATGATCGCCTTCTCGATGCCGGGGAGCGATATCGCCCGCATGGTGGGGTCGAGCGTTGCGAACAGCAAGTCTTCGGCGCGGACCTCCGCGCCGGTCAGGCGGTTGAACAACGTCGACTTGCCGGCGTTGGTGTAGCCGACCAGCGCGATGACCGGCCACGGCGCGCGTTCCCTCCTCTTGCGGTGCAGCGCCCGGGTGCGGCGAACCTGCTCGAGCTCGCGTCGGATGCGGGCCATCCGGTCGCGGATCATGCGCCGGTCGGCCTCGATCTGCGTTTCGCCCGGGCCGCCGAGGAAGCCGAAGCCGCCGCGCTGGCGTTCGAGGTGCGTCCAGCTGCGCACCAGCCTGCTCTGCTGGTAGTCGAGGTGGGCGAGTTCGACCTGCAGGCGCCCTTCGGCGGTTGCGGCCCGCTCCCCGAAGATTTCGAGGATCAGTCCCGTGCGGTCGATGACCTTGCGCTTGAGTTTGTCTTCGAGGTTGCGCTGCTGGATGCCCGACAGGGCACCGTCGACGATGACGAGCTCGGCCTCGTCGACCTCGCACTCGGCGGCGATCCGGCTGATTTGTCCCTCGCCGAAGAGCGTTGCCGGACGAACCTGGCGGAGCGGGACGACAAAGGCGTCGGCGACTTCGAGGCCGATCGCGAGCGCGAGGCCCCTCGCCTCCTCGAGCCGCGATTCGGGCTCGAGCCCGCTCCTCGCGCCGCGGATGTCGGGATGGACCACGAGCGCGCGCGCCCCGCGCGCGACTTCACCAATTCCTTCGACGAAGCTCAGGCCGGTTCGCTTTCTTCCTGCTCCCATTCGGTCGTGAGGTCGACCGGCGAAGCGGGTTGTATCGTCGAGACCGCATGCTTGTAGGCAAGCTGCACGAAGCCCTCGCGCTCGAGCAGCATGCAGAACAGGTCGTACGCGGCGATCCGGCCCTGCAGCATCACGCCGTTGACGAGGAACATCGTCACTTGCACCGCGGCGTCGCGCACGCGGCTCAAGAAAACGTCCTGAAGCAAGCGCTGCTTGCGCCCGTTCTCGCCGCCGGGGCCGAACTGCGCGGCATCGATCGGCTGGCTCGGCATGATGGTCGAGATCGCGTGCTTGTAGACGAGCTGTGACTGCCCGTCCCGGCGTAAGAGGATCGAGAAGTTGTCGAACCAGGTGACGATGCCCTGCAGCTTGACGCCCTTCACGAGGAACATCGTGACCGGCATCTTCTCGCGGCGCAGGTGATTGAGGAACACATCCTGCAGATTGGCGCCCCTGGAGCCTGTCGGCGGGGATGGTTCGGCGACGGGCGCCGCCTCGTTGGGCTTGGGCCGGGCGGTGAGCGTTCCCTTGGGCATGTACCGCACTCCTTCTTCTTTTTGGCGGCCGCTTATGGCGGTCCGCAATCTGGTCCGAACGAAAGCCGGGCCGATTCCATCACGACCATTATGCCCTGCCGGCCAGATTCAGCAAATGACTTTGCGCAATTGCGGTTCCATGACCCGCCATGCATTGTGAACGGCAAGAGGCGTCAAGGGAGGACCCGGCGGTGAGCGATTGGCGTGACGAGACGATTGCAAAGGTTCGCCGGCTGATCAAGGACGCGGCTCCCAACTCGAGCGAGACGCGCAAGTGGCGCAAGGCCTCCAATCCCGATGGCGTGCCGGTGTGGGAGGACGGCGGCATCATCTGCACGGGCGAGACCTACAAGGACAAGGTCAAGGTGACCTTCGCCCGCGGCGCGGCGCTCGCGGATCCGTCGGGGCTGTTCAATGCCAGCCTCGAGGGCAACGCGCGGCGGGCAATCGACCTGTTCGAAGGCCACGCGCTCGACGCGAGCGCGTTCAAGGCGCTGGTGCGCGGGGCGGTGGCGCTCAATCACGCCAGGGCGCCTCGCTAACGGGTGTTATTCGTCGCTGCCGTTCGCTTCGCGCTCGCCCATGCCGAGCAGCTTGAGCTTCCTGTGCAGCGCCGAGCGCTCCATGCCGATGAAGCCCGCGGTCTTCGAGATATTGCCCGAGAAGCGGCGAATCTGGATGCGCAGGTATTCGCGTTCGAAGTTCTCGCGCGCCTCGCGCAGCGGAACGCCCATCAGCGAGGACATGCCGTTCCCGTTCTCGGTCGAACCGCCGACGATCTCGGCCGGCAGCATATCCGCCTCGACACGCTCCATCCTATCGCGCGGGGCGAGGATCACGGTCCGCTCGACGACGTTGCGCAGCTGGCGGACGTTGCCCGGCCAGTCATAGGCCTGGAGCGCGGCCATCGCCTCGAGCGAGATTTCGGGCGCGGCGAGGCCCTGCTCGCGCGCGTAGCGCGTGAAGAAGTGGTCGGCGAGCGCGGGAATGTCGTCCCGCCGGTCCGCCAGCGGCGGAATCGCTACCGGCACCACGTTCAGACGGTAAAACAGATCCTCGCGAAAGCGCTTTTCCTCGATTTCCCGTTCGAGATCGCGGCCGGTCGACGAGACGACACGAACGTCGACGCCGATCTGGCGGTTGCCTCCTGCTCTCACGAAGCTCTGGTCGGTCAGGACACGCAGGATCCGGGCCTGGGTGCTCATCGGCATGTCGGCGACCTCGTCGAGGTAGAGCGTGCCGCCGTCGGCCATCTCGAGCAGGCCGGCGCGCACCAGCATCCCGTCGGCTTCCTCGCCGAACAGCTCCTGCTCGAACCTCTCGGGCGTGATGCGGGCCGAGTTGACGGTGACGAACGTCTTGTCCGCGCGCGGGCTCCAGGCGTGCAGCAGCCGCGCCGCGACTTCCTTGCCGGCACCCGCCGGGCCGGTGATCATCACGCGGCTGCCGGTGTTGGCGACCCGCTTCAGGGTCGCGCGAACCTGGTTGATCGCGCTCGAGTTGCCGGTGAACTCATCGGTCTGGACGAAGCCTTCCCTGAGCCGCGCGTTCTCGCGCCGCAGGCTCTCGGTCTCGGTGGCGCGGCCTACGAGGTGCAGCAGCCGCTCGGCCTCGAACGGCTTTTCGATGAAGTCCATCGCCCCGCGGCTGACCGCGGAAACCGCGGTGTCGATGTTGCCGTGCCCGGAAAAGATGATGACCGGCAGCGCCGGCTCGCGCGTCTTGATCGCGTCGAGCAGCTCGAGGCCGTCCATCGGGCTGCCGTGGAGCCAGACGTCGAGCAGCACCAGGCTCGGCCGACGCTCGTCGACCAGCTGGAGCGCGCGCGTGCTGTCACCGGCGGTACGGCACTCGTAACCCTCGTCCGTGAGCACGCCCGCTACCAGTTCGCGGATATCCTGTTCGTCGTCGACCACCAGGATGTCGAGGGCCATCAATAATCTCCTGTAAGCATCATTCCGCGGCCTCCACGCCGGCCGTCAGCGGATCGCGCGCAAAGCGCAGCGTCACGGTAGCCCCCTCCCCGCGCGTTTTCGAAAAGCCCATTTCGCCGGCGTGCTCCTCGACGATCTTCTTGACGATCGCGAGGCCGAGCCCGGTGCCCTTTTCACGCGTCGTCACGTAGGGCTCGAGGATGCGCTCGGCCCCCTGGCTCGGCAGCCCGATGCCGTTGTCCGATACCGCGACGGAGAAGAACCGGTCGTCGGCGCTGACCTCGACGGCGATACGGCCGCGCAAGTCGGGCTCCGCCTCGCGCTTTCTCGCCTCGATCGCCTCGGCGGCGTTCTTGAGCACGTTGGTCATCGCCTGTCCGAACTGGTGCCGGTCGCAGGCGATGGTCGGCAGCCCTTCCGCGGCGGTGAAGCTGAAATCGATATCCGGGCGCGCGACCTCCTGCAGGAACAGCGCCTGGCGCACGAGGTCGACGGGATCTTCCTGGCGGAACACCGGCTTGGGGAGGCGCGCGAACGACGAGAACTCGTCGACCATCTTGCGCAGGTCGCCGACCTGCCGGATGATCGTGCCGGTGAGCTCGTCGAACAATTCGCCGTCCTGCTCGATCTGCTTGCGGTAGCGCCGGTTGAGGCGTTCGGTCGCGAGCTGGATCGGCGTCAGCGGGTTCTTGATCTCGTGCGCGATGCGCCGCGCGACGTCGGACCAGGCGGCCTGGCGCTGGTCGAGCAGCTGGCGGGTGATGTCCTCGAAGGTGATGACCCATCCGCTCGCGGCGAACGCCAGGCGCACCGCGAGCGTCATCAGCTCGCCGCCCCGGTTCACGTGGACCAGGCCCTGGTCGGCGCCGCTGTGGACGAGCGCGGCGATCTCGGGCGCGATGTCGTCGAGCTTGAGGCCGAGCGGTGCCGGCCCGGCCTTGTCGAGGAGCAGCATCTGCGCCGACGCGTTCATGAGCTGGACTTCCAAATCCCGGTCGACCGAGACGATGCCCGCGGTGATCGACTGCAGCACGGTCTCGATGAACGCCCGCCGCTCTCCCAGCTGGCGGTTGGCCGCGACCAGCGCCATCGTCTGCCGTTCGATCTGGCTCGTCATGCGGTTGAACGCGCGGTTCAACAGGCCGATCTCGTCCGCGCCCTTGCGGCCCTCGACCCGCATGTCGTAGTGGCCGCTGCCGACCCGGCGGGCGGCCGCCACGAGGTCGGTCAAGGGCCGCACCTGGCGATCGGCAAAGCGAAGCGCAAACCACACGGCGAGCCCGACGAGCGCGATCGACACGGCGAACAGCAGCAGATTGAAGCGCAGCTGCATGATCCGCGAGCGCGTGGTCAGGACGTCGTAAGCGGCAAGGACATTCTGCGCTCGCTGCCATTGCCCCACGGCCTGCGTGTCGGAGTTCCTCGCGTTATAGAGATAGAGGCCGCTCTTGAGATCGATCGGCGCCACCGCTTCGACGCGGTCCTGGTGCGCCGTGACGACGGCGCCCCTGCCTGACTTCAGTTTCGGCACCGCGGCGGCGACCGCCTGCTTGATCATCCGGCTCTTGTCCGGGTTGACGATCGGGACGATGGCGACGGTGTTGATCTGGCCGTCGGGTGTCTCTTCGAGGATCGCGCTCTGGTTCATCTCGCGCTGGTAGACCTGGAAGGTGTATTCGTCGGGAAAGTCGGGCTTGTTCCTCGAGTAGCGCTGGAGATAGTCCCTGATGTCCCCCGCCATCGTCGTGGTGTTGTCCGCAACCGAGCGCTGCGTCTGCTCGTAGTAGCCGTGCGCCAGGGTGCGCGCGTTCTCGAGGATGCCGCGCGACTGGCTCGAGAACCACAAGTCGACGCCTGACTGGAAGAGGACGCTCGCGAACACGGCGACAAGCAGGGTCGGCACCGCGGCCACCAGCGAGAAGAAGAACACGAGCTTGACGTGGAGCCGGGCCCCGGCTCCGCCGGCGCGGCGGATCGCGATCCAGCGCCCGGCGAGGACGACGAGCGCCATCGCCGGAAGGAGCGTTCCGATGAGCAGGGCCGAGGCTTGCCGTCCCGGCAACGGCTGGGCGGGATTGCCGGCGCGCGAAAGCGCGAGGTAGTCGCTTGCCAGCATGACCACGAGCGCGCTCGCGGCGACGACGGCGAGCCACAGGAACAGGTTGATCCGGCGCGAAGTCAGAAGCGCCCGGCGCCACCAGCGGGGAAATCGGCGTCTATGCGAC
>DATJHD010000272.1:0-2844 GCA_035494275.1 Croceibacterium sp. | reverse complement strand
GGGGTGCAGCTCGCCTTCTGTTGGTCGCATGTCCGCCGATACTTTTACGAATTGGCCCGGGGCGGCATGGCGCCGATCGCCACCGAGGCGCTGACGCGCATCGCCGCGCTGTACCGGATCGAGGGCGAGATCCGTGGTAAGCGTCGTTGTCAGGCCACGGCCGCGAGCTGCCGTGGAGCGGGATAAACCCAAGGCATCAGGTCATCGAGACGGGTCTGTGGGTGCCCGTTGACGATCCGGGTAATGACGTCGGTGAGATAGCCGTGCGGCTCGACGGCGAGCAGCTTGCAGGTTTCGATCAGCGAGGCGATCACGGCCCAATGCTCGGCACCGCCGTCGGAGCCAGCGAATAGGGCGTTCTTGCGGTTGAGGGCCAGCGGGCGGATTGCACGTTCGACGATGTTGTTGTCGATTTCGACGCGGCCGTCGTCGAGGAATAGAGAAAGCCCCGCCCAACGCGACAGGGCATAGCGGATCGCCTCGGCCAGCTTGGTCTTCTGGCTGATCAGCGACAGTTTCTCGCGCAGCCACGGCTGCAGCGCGTCGACCAACGGTCGGCTGCGCTCCTGGCGCGCGGCGCGGCGCTCCTCGGCGGAGCGGCCACGGATCTCGCCCTCGATCCGGTACAGCGCGGCGATGCGCGTCAGCGCCTCGGTGGCGATCGGCGCCATGCCGCCCCGGGCCAATTCGTAAAAGTATCGGCGGACATGCGACCAACAGAAGGCGAGCTGCACCCCGCCCCGCTCGGCCAGCACCTTGTAGCCGGCGTAACCGTCGACCTGCAGGATGCCGTGGAAGCCGGCGAGATGCGCCATCGGCCGCGCCGCCTTGCGGTCCGGCGCGTAGACATAGGCGACGATCGGCGGGTCGGTGCCGCCCCATGGCCGGTCGTCGCGCGCATACGCGAACAGCTGGCCGGTTTTGGTCCGGCCCCGACCAGGATCGAGCACCGGGGCGGTCGTCTCGTCGGCGAACAGCTTGGCAGATGCCCGCAGCCTATCGAGCAACCGATCGTGGATTGGCCGCAGCAGGAAGGCGGCACGGCCGACCCAATCAGCCAGGGTCGAGCGATCCAGATTGACGCCCTGGCGGGCGTAAATCTGCGCCTGGCGATACAACGGAAGGTGATCGGCGTACTTCGACACCAGCACCTGGGCGACCGTCGCTTCGGTCGGCAGCCCGCCTTCGATCAGACGCGCCGGTGCCGGCGCTTGCACCACCACATCCTCGCAAGCCCGGCAGGCGTATTTGCGCCGGCGCACGACCAGCACACGGAACTGGGCCGGCACGATGTCGAGCCGTTCGGCGATATCTTCGCCGATCCGGTGCAGCGGACCGGAGCAGCCGGGACAAGTCGTGCCCTCGACGTCGACCACCATCTCGAACCGCGGCAGATGGGCCGGCAAGGCGCCGCGGTTCGCCCGCCGCCGGGCGGTGCGCGCCGTCCTCTCGGCCGGGACTTTCTCCTCGTTCTCGGCGTGGCCGGCGGCCTCGACCTGTTCGGCCTCCTCCAGCCCCAGCTGCAGCTGTTCTTCGGGCAGGCTCTCGGCCCGGGGCCCAAATCGATGCCGCTGCAATTCTTTGATGATCTGGCGCAGCCGCTCGCTTTCCGCCCGCTCGGCCAGCAGCATCGCCTTGAGCAGGTCGGGATCGTCGGGGAGGGTTGCAGCCGTGCTCGCCACGGCGCGAGTGAATCACGCTGGCCGTCGGTTCGCGATGGTTTTTGGCTCCGACCGTTGGCGGCTTTTCGCTCAGCTCGCCACGGTCGGCGCCGTTGTCCGCCGCGGCTCGTGCACCCGACGCCAGTCCAGCCCTTCGAGCAGCGCCTGCAACTGCGCCGCGCTCAACCGCATCATCCCGTCGCGTACCGCCGGCCAGCGGAACTGGCCGTTTTCCAGGCGCTTGCAGACCAGCACGACGCCGCTGCCGTCCCAGAAGATCAGCTTAACCCGGTCGGCCCGCTTCGCCCGGAACACGTAAACCACCCCGGAGAACGGGTCGGTGCGCATACTTTCGCGCACCACCGCCGCCAGCCCCTCCGCTCCCTTGCGGAAGTCCACCGGTTTTGTCGCTACCAGAACCCGGACATTGCCGGAAGGTCCGATCACGAGGTCGCCTTCAGCGCCCGAATCACCGCCTCGATGGTTCGCGCCTTCGCGTCCGCTCCGACCCGTACTTCGACCCCGGCGATCTCGAGTTCGATGCCGTAGGCCTTGGATCGCCGCCGCGCCCGGCGCGGTGCCTTGGCCGGCGGTGGGGCTGCCGGTTCGCTCGTCTCAACCACGGCCGGCACGAACATCGGCGGCGATAGCAAAGCGGACCGCCTGGCCAAACGCCGCCATGCGAACAGCTGCTGCGGTGTCAGACCGTGACGCCGAGCGACCGCGCAAACCGTTTCGCCCGCGCCGTAGCTCTCGGCGATGATCGCCGTCTTCTCCACCGCCGACCAACTTCGCCGTCGACCGGCGCCCGTGAATACCTCGATGCGCCGGACCGGCTCCGGCATATGTTTATGCTCTGAAATTGACATGTGTCGAAGCCCTCGCGTCGGCTTCGAACATCACCCTTCCGCGGGCTCACCGAAAGGTGCCGCCCAGACACCGCTTACGCAATACCGGCAATACCCGGCGCATCGACGTGCGGGTCCCCGCATAACGTAATCGCGCCCAGACTTTGCGATGCCCCTCGCCATGGAACGGGCTGGCGGCAAGCACGCCCCGGATTTCCGTGGTCAGCGCGTCATCCGGCATCGCCCCGAGCGGTCCGCGTCGCTGCCTCGCCGGCGGCGTTGACCGGTGGCGATAAACGCCCGAGCGAGCCAGCCGCCATACCCGGCAGACCGCG
>DATJHD010000271.1:0-4394 GCA_035494275.1 Croceibacterium sp. | reverse complement strand
GATTGCCTTCGGGCATCCGACATGGGGGTTCGCCAAGACCGACGATGGCGCGGACCAGTCGCGAACCATGGGCCGCTGGAAGATCACCGCCCGGTTCGGCTTGCCGCAGTTCGGCGAGCCCGAATGGACCTGGCTCAAGTGGGAGCCGTCGTCATGGGCGAAGCAGGCGGTCGGCGGCGGAGTGGTCGCCCAGCTGGGGCCGGACGAATTCCTCGTCGCCGGCGACCATGTGCGCCTGCGCTTTGCCCTTGCCGCTCCGGCGAGGGGCGAAAAGGAGCAGATCCTCAGCGCCGAGGAAGGCACGTTCGTCGACGGCCGGTGGGTCGCTCGTCGCCACTGGAACGGAGACCAGACCGACTACGGCTTCAACTTCGCCGAGGAACCGGCGCTGCTCAAGGTCAGGCTCGGCACCTATCGCTAGCAGCGGCAGGATCTCAGCCCGGTTTCCTGAATCTCAGCGCGAACTTGTCGGTCTTGCCGCGGATCGATGGATCGAAGACCGCCTTGTCGTGCGGGTCGTCCGGATTGGCCAGCAGGTCGGACTGGCCGTCGAGCTTGAACCCGGCTGCCTCGACCTCGGAAATCGCAGCGGCGGGATCGATCCGGTGGAGCGTCGAGGTCGTCGTCACGCCCGCGCCTTTCGCGGCGGCATGGTCCTCGATGTAGTAGACGCCGCCCGGCTTGAGGGCGGCGAACGCCGCGGCGTTGAGCCCGGGGATGTTCGCCGTCGGCCCGTTATGGAAATCGTGATAGTTCTCGCTGGTCCACACGACGTCCGCCGGCTGCGCAACCTTGAAGCTGCTGAGGTCGGTCGCCGTGATCGTCACGTTGGGATACTGGGCGGCGAGCGCGTTCAGCCCATCCATCGCTCCGGGCCGGTTGGCGAAGCCCGACGGCACCACGGCATAAACGTGACCCTTGGGGCCGACGGTCTTGGCGAGGATGCGGGTGAAGTAGCCCCCGCCCGGCATCAGCTCGACCACCGTGTCGCCCGGCTTCACCCCCACGAACGCGAGGATCTGTGCCGGCTTTCGGTTCGCATCGCGCGCGGTATCGGCCGCAGGGCGCATCGGATCGGCGACGGCCGCGGTGATCGCCGCGGTCGCATCCTGCGCGGCCGCGCTGATCGCGAAGCCGGCGGTGGTCAGCGCGAAAGCCGCCGCGAAGGTCATGCCAAGTCTCATCAAGTCTCTCCCGTGATTGCGGCCGGTTTCCTGACGCCTGGCATCAGTCCGTTGCGGCGCGCCTGAAGCGTTTGGCGGCCTCGCTGGCCTGTTCCTTCTGCTGGTCGTCGCAGTCCGACTGGACGAGATCCTCGATTTCGTCGGCCGCTCGCCTGAGCAGGTGCTTGGCGGCCTTCGCCCTCGCTTCGGCATTGGCCAGCTCGTGCTTGAGGTCTCGTTGCGACTCGTTGTCGGTGGGCATGTCCGGTCCCTCTGCAGTGTCCGAATGCTACCGCAACGGCCCGGCAAGGCAAGCACAGCATTGTATCGCTCAGCCGGTGCTGGCAGCGGGCCGGCGGCCGATGGCGGCGACTTGCAAGGCCAGCGGCACGAACAGCGCGATCATCGCCGCCCCGGCGTACCACGGCGCATCGTGCCCGGCATCGTAGATCAGGCCGAACGCCGGCGGGGCGACGATGCGGCCGAATGCGTTCGAGGCCATCAGCAAGCCCATCACGCTGCCCTGGCGGTCGATCGGCGCGGTCCGCGAGATGAGCGCTCCCGACGACGGAAACGCCAGGCTGTGGCCCATCATCAGCGACCCCATCAGCGCCACGGCGACGAACGATTCGCGCACGATCGGCTGCAGCAGCATGGAGGCCGCGAGCACGACGAGCCCGCCGGTGATCACGAGGCCGTAGCCGAACCGGGTCACCAGCGACTGCAGGAAGAAGAGCTGGATGATCAGTCCGCCCGCGCCGATGGCGATGAAGGCGAAGCCGAGGTCCTCGGCTGTCCAGCCGAAGTTTGCCTTGGTCCACAAGCCATAGACCGCCTCCATCGACGCGAACGCGGCTATGCCGAAGAACGAGATGACGAACAGGCGGAAGAGCAGGCCGTGCGTGACGACATAGCGCAGGGCATCGCCATAGCGCGGCAACGGCGCTGCCTTGCCGAGCGGCGCCCTCGCGTCGCGCAACACCAGCAATGACCATAGGGCGGTTACCGCCGAAAGCCCGGCGGCGGCGAGGATCGGGGCGTGGAAATCGGCCAGATGGGTGCCGGCGCCCGCAAGCAGGCCGCCGAGCACCGGCCCGAAAGCGAATCCCAGCGAGAAGCTGGCGCCGAACAACCCCATCGCCTTCGCCCGCTTCTCGGGCGGCGAGGCGTCGGCGAGGAAGCCTTGCGCGACGCTCAGCGTCCCGCCGAAGAAGCCGTTGACGATGCGAATGGCAATGGCGAGCCACAGGCCGGGCGCATAGGCAAACGCGACGTAAGTGATCGCCGCGCCGGCGGTGGTCGCGATCAGCACCGTGCGCCGGCCCCACTTGTCCGACTGCCGGCCCCAGAAAATCTCGCCGAACACGTTGCCCAGGCTGTAGGCGGCGAACAGCAGGGCGACCTCGAACGCGCCCGCTCCGAAGAGCTTGCCGTAAAACGGCAGCAGCGGCAGGATCAGGCTGAAGCCGGCGATGTTGACGAACACCGCGAACATCAGCGGCAGCATCCGCCGGTAGTCGATCTCACCCGGCATGGCGCGGCTCCGGCAGCCCCTTGACGCCGAGCCCGTCGATCACGAAGCAGCAGCCGTCGTCGGGCGCGGCTTCACGCCCGGGCATGAACGAGGGGTCGATCGTCGGGACGAACAGGCGGTCGAGCTCCGGCCCGAAGAACATCACGCTCGCGGGAATACGCGTCGGAAACGCGATCTCGCGCAGCACCTCGCCTGCCGGGCTGATGCAAAGGACGACGCCGCCTTCGCAAATGGCGCTCCACAGGTTCCCGTCGGCGTCGACAGTCGCCCCGTCGGGAATCGGGCCCCATGGGGAGCTGTCGAAGAACGGCCGGCGGTTGGTCGCGGCGCCGGTTTCGAGGTCGTAATCGTAGGCGTAGATCAGATGGCGCAGGCTGTCGGCATGATAGAAGGTGGTGTTGTCGGGCGACCAGCACGGACCGTTGCCGAGGTGGATGTCATCGTCGAGTTGCGTCAGCCTGCCGTGATCGAGCGAATAGAGCCCTCCCTTGGGTTGCTTCATGGCACGGTGGCTGGTGGCGAACACGAAGCGGCCCGCCCGATCGACCTTGCCGTCCGCCAGTTGCACGTCCCGATCGGGAGGGTCGAGCATGGCGAGCGGCTCGACCGCGCCGGTCTCGAAATCCAGCGTGTGAACTCCGGATCCCAGCGCAACGACGGCGCCGCCGCCTTCACGCAAGGCCATCGAGCCGATGATGTCGGGGACACCCCAGCGCCTGAGAGCGCCGCTCGCCGGTTCCCACCGGAACACCGCCTTCTCGACGATGTCGATGTAGTAAAGCGCCTGTTCGGCTTCATCCCACACCGGCCCCTCGCCGACCTTGCACCTCGGCAAGTCGAGCTTCGTGATCTGCATCCGCGGCCTCTCCCTCTTGCCGCAATCCTAACAGTCGTTACGATTGCGGCAAGAGGGGCCACCCGCGGCGGGAGGATCAAACCATCGCGCCGTGGCAGTGCTTGTACTTGTTGCCCGACCCGCACGGGCAGGGCGCATTGCGGCTGATATCCATGCCGGCGTAGGGATTGTTCGAGTCCGCCCCGCCGGAGGATTCGGCGGCGAAGGCGCTGCCGGCGAGCGCGCCGAACAGCTCGGGAATGCGCTCCGAGCCGTCGCCATCGTTCGAATCGTCGGCCCCGGTGAACGGGTCGATATGGCCGGTCAGGAAATCCGGCAGCTCGGGCAGGCTCATCGGCGGCGGCGGAGCAAGCCGCAGCTGGCTCGTCATCAAGATGCGCGTCACGTCCTCGCGAATGTCCTCGAGCATGGTCTCGAACAGGCCGAAGGCTTCCTGCTTGTACTCGTTGATCGGCTGCTTTTGCGCATAGGCGCGCAGGAACACGACCTGCCGCAGCGCATCGAGCGTCGCCAGGTGTTCCTTCCAGTAGAAGTCCAGCCGGTCGAGCAGGATCTGCTTTTCGACCTGGCGCCAGATCGATTCGTCGCCCTCGGCCATCTTGTCGGCCATCAGCTTGTCGGTCATCGCGACCAGCCGCTCCTCGATCATCTCGGGCTCGACCGCCTCTTCCTGCAGCCAGTCCTCGAACGGCGCCTCGAAGCCGAGCACGTTGAGCACTTTGGCCTTGAGCCCCTCGATATCCCACTGCTCGGGGTACGATCCGGGCGGGCAGGCGGCGCCGACCATCGCGTTGATCGCGTCGTGACGCATGTCGAGCACGACGTCGTCGACCCGCTCGGC
>DATJHD010000270.1:0-2172 GCA_035494275.1 Croceibacterium sp. | reverse complement strand
TCGCCCTATCGCGACCGCGAGGGTCGGGTCGTCGGCGTTCTCGGTGTCATCGGCCCGACTCGGTTGAATTACGCGCGAGTCGTGCCCATGGTGGATTTCACGGCCCGATCGCTGGGCAGACTCATCGGATAGCAGGGATAGATGATCGACGACGACAAGCCGCGCGACGAAGCGGTCGAAAAGGAACTGGCCGGCGTGCCGGAAGAGCTGCTCGAGAAGGACGCTCCTGCCGGCGAGGGCGGCGACGGATCGCTGGATCAGGCGCTCAATTCGCTGCGCAGCGACCTTGAGCAGGCGCAGCAGGACGTGCTCTACGCTCGCGCCGAAGTGCAGAACGTGCGCCGGCGGATGGAGAAGGACATTCAGGACGCGCGCACGTACGCCGTGACCGGCTTTGCCCGCGATGTCCTGTCCGTTTGGGACAACCTGTCGCGCGCCATTGACGCCATTCCCGCCGAGTTGCACGACGACCCGCGCCTGAAGGCGCTCGTGACCGGCATCGAGGCGACGCAGCGCGAACTCGAGAAAGTCTTCGCCCAGCACGGCATCAGCCGTATCGCATCGAAAGGCCTGCCGCTCGATCCGAACCAGCATCAGGCCATGCTCGAGGTACCTTCGGCCGATGCCGAGCCCGGCACGATCGTGCAGGAAATGCAATCGGGCTGGATGATCAAGGACCGCCTGCTGCGCCCGGCGATGGTCGGCGTGGCGAAGAAGCCCGACTGAGCGCGGCTCAGTCAGCCCACTCGTCGACGATTTCGCGGCGGACCGCCTCGCGTCTCGCGCGCGCCGCCTCGCAGGACTGCGGCCGCACGTAGAACCAGCGGATCTCGGAAAAATCGGCCGTCACCACCTGCTCGATGTCCTCGATGATCCGCTCGACCTCGCTCAAGGGCAGGTCGTCCTCGAAATCGAGGTTCATCATCGCGATCACGTCCTGTGGCCCGAGGTGCACGGTGACGACATCGTTCACCCGGCACACGCCCGAGTGGTGATCGGCCGTCGCGCGCAGCCGCTCGCGGAGCTCGGGCCGGGCCTCTTCGCCGATCAGCAGCTTCTTGCATTCGCGGCCGAGAAGCGCCGCCACCCCGGCAAGGAGCAGGCCGATGACGATCGAGCCCATGCCGTCCCACTGCGCATGGCCGGTCAACAGCGCCAGCCCGATGAACAGGCCGGCGACGGTCAGGCCGGCCAGCGCCGCGGCATCCTCCATCAGCACCACGAAGACCGTCGGATCCTTGCTTTGCTCGATCGCCTCCAGCCAGCCCGAGTACGGATTCTTGGTGCGGAGGAACTCGCGGACGGCGAAGCTGAGCGAGATGCTTTCGAACACGAACGAGGCCGCCAGCACCGCGTAATTGACCCGCGGCTGGGTCGGCATCTCGTTGGCCTGCAGGTGCCGGACGCCCTCGAATATCGACATCCCGGCGCCGCCGGTGAAGATCAAAAGGGCGACGACGAACGCCCAGAAATACAGCTCTCGGGAATGGCCGAGCGGGTGGCGCTCGTCCGGGGGCTCGGCGGCCCGGTGGCGGCCGTAGAGCAGCAGCACTTCGTTGAGGGTGTCGACCGTCGAGTGGATGCCCTCGGTCAGCATCGAGGAGCTGCCGGCGATCAGCGCGGCCGCGAACTTGGTGACCGCGATGGCGAGGTTGCCGCCGAGCGCGGCCAGGACCACGAGCTTGCCGCCGGATGCCATGGCGCAACAATGCGCCGGCTCTCCTTAGGGTCCGCTCAGATGACCTGCGCGCGATTCTCGTCGCGATGCTTCTTGAGGTATTTCATGAACGGCGTGCCGCCGGTGCCGACGTCAGGGTCATTGCCCTTCAGCGAGCCCATCTGCTTGTTGATGTAGCTCGCCGCGTATTCGAGGTGGCGCGTGCGGAAGCGGGCGACCTGCTCGATGCAGGCGTTGAAGGCTTCCTTCAGGCTCGCCGAGCCGAAGCGCTCGACGAACGGCCGCAACTTCGACCGCGCGTCGAGGTCCTCCACGAAGCGGCGATGGGGCTGCGGGCGATAATGATGCAGCTCGTCGAGGAAGCGCTTGAGCGGATCATCGCTGTGGCCGACGCCGAACAGCGCATCCATCGCCGGGACGATCGAGCTCTGCGAGCCGGTCTGCCCGCGATAGGCTTGCGGGCGCCCCTCGAATCGCTCCACGCCCTCGTAGAC
>DATJHD010000269.1:0-6479 GCA_035494275.1 Croceibacterium sp. | reverse complement strand
GCCAAGAAGCAGCGCGAGCTGGCCAAGGCGATCAAGCGCGCCCGCCATCTCGGCCTGTTGCCCTACATCGTGAAGTAAGGAGGGCCGCACCATGCAAATCATCCTCCTCGAACGCATCGAAAACCTCGGCACGATTGGCGACGTGGTCTCCGTCAAGGACGGCTATGCCCGCAACTACCTGCTGCCGCAGAAGAAGGCGCTGCGCGCCAACGATGCGAACCGCCAGGTTTTCGAAGCCAATCGCGAGCGCCTGGAAAAGGAAAACGCCGAGCGCCGCACCGACGCCGAGAAGGAAGGCCAGAAGGTCGACGGCGCCGAGGTCGTGCTGATCCGCGCTTCGTCGAACTCGGGCCAGCTCTACGGTTCCGTGAACGTGCGCGACATCGCCCAGGCGCTGCAGGATCAGGGCCACAAGGTCGACAAGCGACAGGTGATCATGGGCAGCCCGATCAAGACGATCGGCCTGCACGAGGTCACCCTTGCGCTGCACCCGGAAGTGCGTGTCACGGTCAAGGCCAACGTCGCTCGTTCCGACGACGAGGCCGAGCTGCAGCGGCAGGGCGTCGACGTCCTCGGCCAGGCCGCCGAGGAAGACCGCGCTGAGAGCGAGGGCTTTACCGAACCCGTCGACACGACCCTCGAGCCGGGCGAAATTCCCCCGGACATGCTCGAGAACCCGGTCGAGCCCGAGGCGACATCCGAAGGCTGATCTTTCCAGGTCACGAGACAAGGAAGGGCGCGGTCCATACCTGGATCGCGCCCTTTTTTCGTGGCTGACGTGGACGGCCGACAGTCCACCTGACATGATGGTGCTCGGCCGGTTGGGGAGGACTGCCGAATGTCCATGACGTTCAGCGCGGCGATCGCCCGCGCGCCGCTGAAGCCGTTCCAGCTGGCGGTGATCGGTTTCGGCCTGATGATGCTGGTCGTCGACGGGATCGATCTGCAGTCGCTCCCTCTCGTCACTCCGCTGATCCTCGAGGAATGGGGCATCGACCGCGCCGCGTTCGGCCCCGCCCTCGCCGCTTCCCTGTTCGGCATGGGGTTCGGCTCGATCCTCGGCGGCATGCTGGGGGATCGGGCGGGCCGCCTGCGAATCCTCGTTCTCGCTTGCCTGATATTCGGCGGATCGACGTTTGCGGCGGCGTTTACCGACGGCGTCTGGCCGATGTCGGCCGTTCGCGCGATCGGCGGGCTCGGCTTCGGCGCGGCCTATCCGAACGCGCTGGCGTTGGTGAGCGACTGGGTACCGGAGCGATCGCGGCCCAACACCATCTCGTTCGTCTCGGTCGGGATACCGGTCGGCATTTCGGTGAGCGCGGCGTTGATGCCGTACCTGCTGCCGGAATATGGCTGGCGCGGCGCGTTCATCGCCTTTGGAGCCGGCTCGATCCTGCTCGGCATCCTCGTGGCCGTGTTCCTTCGCGAGCCGCCTTCGTTCCTGCTCGCGAAGGGTAAGGTAGAAGCCGCGCGCAGGAACGCTGCAAAGGTGGTCGATCCGTCGATCGAGCTGTTGCCGGAGGCGATCGGGTCCACTGGCAACGCAGAGGGTGAAGCCATCGGCGTGTTCGACCGCAGCAATCGCCGGCTCAATCTCGGCATGGTGATCAGCTTTTCGGCGACCACGACGCTGGTTTACGGACTGCTCAACTGGACGACGGTGCTGCTGACGGCAGCCGGCTTCACGCTCGACCAGGCGCAGCAGGCCGGGTTCTGGCAGGGCATCATGTCGATAGTCGGCGGCTTGTCCGCCGGTCTGACCACCCGCGCCTTCGGCTCGCGCGCCGTCACGATCGCCGGCGCGGCGCTGATCTTGGCCAACATCGTCGCGCTCGGCTGGATCGTCGACAACATCGGCCTCGCGCCGAGTGCTGGCGAGCGGTCAATCATCATTCTGCTTGAGGCCCTCGCGGTGGGCCTCGTCAGCATGATGATCACGGTGTTCTACGTCGTCATGGCCCATGGATATCCGCCTTCCTGCCGCTCAGGCGGGATCGGTTTCGTGATCACCTCGGGCCGTCTTTTCTCGATCGCGATGGTCTATTACGGCGGCACGCTGCTCAATCTCGGCGGTGGCAGCTTCGTTTGGTATTTCGCCGTGCTGGCGGGTATTTCGATGTTGGTCTTTGCCGCGGCGTTCGTCGTCGATTGCCAGGTCGAGCCGCAGCGGCACAAGCAGCCGCTTGCGTGATTGCCGCGCGCCCAGCCGTATCGAATCTACCCCTCGTCTTCGCCCGGCAGCCGCAAGGTGAATTCGGTTCCGATCGACTCCGATGTGAAGGCGATGTCCGCCCCGACCTGCCTCGCCAGCAGGCGAATCGTCTTGGCGCCGATGCCCCCGTCGGTGGCCATGTCGAATCCATCGGGAAGACCGATCCCGTCATCGGTCACCTCGACCAGAAGCGAGCCATCGGCGTCCCTGTGGCACCCGACCATGAGCTTGCCGTCAACCCCGGTCGGATGGGCGTACTTGAGCGAGTTCGTCACGACCTCGGTGACGATGAGGCAGATTGGCAGGACATGATCCGAGCGCACCGAGCATTCGCCGGATGCGGCCCAGATCAGCTCCATGCGCTCCCGTGACGACAACGCGGATACCAGCGTCTCGCAAAGCTCGCGCAGGGTCTCCTTGAGATCCAGGCTATGGCTTTCCGGCCTTCTGGCGAGGAGCCGGTGCAGCTGTCCGACCGTGGCGATACGGGCACTGACCTCATAGAGGATCGCCGCGACCTCCTGGGCCGCTATGGCGCCTTCTGCCCGCGAAAAATGCGCCGCGCGAATGCTGACCGAGCTCGCGAGCAGCGAGAGGTTGTTGCAGATCCGGTGATTGGCTTCGGAAAGCGCCGGATGAAGATCGACGAAGGCCGATCGCCTCCCCGCCTCAGGCCAGGCCCTGTCGCTCAGGCAAACGGCATTTCGATCCGCCATAAACCGGATCTACTCTTATTCTTATTCCTGGCAAGACATAATTCTACATTTTCTTTATCGTCAAAGTTGTATTTCGAATAAATCTTATCAATTTTGATATTATATTCTATTTTAGTCGATAACTCATTGATAGCCAAGCGGGTTCCTTGGGCCAAATGAGTAAGTGACTATATTTGGAACTTCTCAGTCATTGAAGCATTTAGCGCTACTGACTACATCCGGGGCGATACCCGGCGATCATGAGGAGGCTCGTGTCGTGAGCGACCTGATGCGTGAACAGCGCCTGCAGATAATGCTCACCCAACAGGAACTTGCGGCGATCGACGACTGGCGCTTCGCCACGCGAATGCCCACTCGCGCGGCCGCGGTGCGCGAACTGCTCAAGCGGGGCCTGACCGCCGAGGGGTTCGCCAATGCCCTGGCGGGTGAAAAATCGCAGGACTTCGGCGTTCTTTCCGAGGACAACGGTAACGCAACCGGAGCATCCAAGTCGCCCTAGGTCGGCAACGCTTCTGCCGAAAGGAAGCGTGAGATCGCTTCACCCAGCTGCGGCTCGGCGACCGAGCTCATGTGGGTGCCGGGCACCTGCTCGAAGCGAGCATCAGGCAGCGCCCTCGCCAGCGCCTGGGGCGACCCGTTGTCGTGGTCCTTGTCGCCACAGAGGACGAGCGTCGGCATGGTCACACGGACAAGCTCTTCTTGTTCGGTGTCGCCGATCGACCCCAAGAGCAGACGAGCGGCGGCACGATCGACCCGCTGGGTCTTCATGAAGGCGACCGCGAAGAACGCCGGATCGCCGGCCTTCACTTCGTCGAACCGGTCGATGGCGTCGATGAAGAAATGCGCTCGACGATCCCACCCCGCGAGGCCCTCAAGTCCCATGCCGGCCAGGACCAGGCGCCGCGGCTCGAGCCCGTCGATGACGCTTCGCACCGCCGTGCGCGCGCCGAGGGAGAAGCCACCCAGGTCGTACTGGTCGAGGCCCAGGTAATCGACCAGCGCCCGCGCATCCCGGACCAGCACGTCACGCGGGTAGGCAACGGGATCGTGCGGCTTGGCGCTGTGGCCGTGCGCGCGCAGGTCCGGCATGATCGCCTCGAAACCGGCATCGGCGAGCCGCTGCGCGTGGCCGAACTTGATCCAATTGGTGTGGGCATCCGAGAACAGTCCGTGCAGCAGGACGACTGGCCTGCCCTCGCCCATGCGGTGAAGGGCGAGTTCGACGCCGTCGAAACTGGCAAATCGCAGTGTTGCGACCTCGCTCACAGCGGAACGTCCCGGCCCGCCGCGTGCCAGCGGCTGACCACGCTTTCCGTTTCGTCCGTGCGCTGGCGCGGCAGCCCGCTGGTGTTGATCCACGCCTCGTGCAGGCTTTCGGCGCCGGCGTGAGTCGTCGGCACGAAGGCCGAGGGATCATCGAAGCTGCCGAACGTCAGGTCGATGCCGGTGCCGTCGTTGAACCTGAAGCCGAGCGGCGTCCCGCAACTGGAGCAGAACGATCGCCTGGCGATCGGCGAACTGGCGTACCAGTCGGGCTCGCTCTCCCAGGTGACAGCCGCGGCCGGCAGGTGGACGAACGCCGCGGCAAAGCCGCCGGTGGCCCTCTGGCACATGCGGCAATGGCACAAATAGGCCTCGGCCCCCGTCACGTCCGCCCGATAGCGCACGCGACCGCACTGGCAGCCGCCGCCAAGCGCTTGTTCCGCCATTCGCCGTCTCCTTCCGCACGCCCAATCGCTCGCCGCGAGCGCCCCCGCAACTCTTATTGCATTATTAAGGGCGCTTATTATATGCGCGCACGATGAATCACATCGGCTACCTCCTCGCCGACAACTCGCGGCTCGCCCGCTGGGCGTTCGACCAGCAAGTGCGCGAGATCGGGGTGACGGGACCGCAGGCGCGCCTGCTGCTGACGCTCCACCGCGTGCCCGGCGAAAACCAGGGTTATTATGCCGAGCGGCTGGAAGTTGAGCCGATCACGCTTTGTCGCATGGTCGACCGGCTCGAGGAAGCGAGCATGGTCGAGCGCCGGCCGGATCCCGCCGATCGCCGCGCCTGGCAGCTCCACCTGACAGACAAGAGCCGCAAGATCGTCGAGAAGTTGCAACAAAGGGTCGATTCGCTGGTTGAAGACATGCTCGACGGCTTGACTTCGGCCGAGCGTTCGGAATTTGCCCGCCTGCTCAACGTTGTCGGGGCGAATCTTTCCGAACGGCGTGAAACGGCAAGGATTTCCCATGGCTGACGCCGATCCGCAAATCGAAGCGCCGGCCACCGTGCGAGAACCGGGCGAGCCTGGCACCGAAAGCGAGGCCGCGCCCCCCCGCCGCTGGGGGCGCCTTGCTCTCATGCTGGTGGTGCCGCTCGCGATCCTGATCGGCGGCGCCATCTACTGGCTGGGGCTGCAAGGGAAAGTCTCGACCGACGATGCCTACGTGAAGCAGGACAAGGTCTCGATCAGCGCGGAGATTGGCGGCAAGATTTCGCAGGTGTTCGTCAAGAACGGCGATCATGTGAAGGCCGGCGACCTGCTTTACCGCATCGATCCCGAGCCGTTCCAGATCCAGCTCGACCAGGCCAACGCCGCGATCGCGGGGGCCCAGGCCAATGTCACCGCGCTCGCCCACGCCGCCCCCCTCTCCGGCGCGGACATCGCCAAGGCCCGCGAGGACATCGCTTTCGCGCAAAGCAACTTCCAGCGTCAGCAGGAGCTTTGGAAGCAGGGCTTTACGACCAAGGCCGCTTATGACGCCGCCAGGCATGCCGTCGAACAGGGTCAAGCCGAGCTCAAGGCGGCGCAGGCCAGCGCGGCCGAAGCCCAGGCAAAGCTCGCCTATGGCTCTGCCGTCCCCGGCGAGAACCCGCAGATCGCCGCCGCCAAGGCGCAGGCCGAGGCGGCCCGGCTCAATCTCAGCCGCACCGAAGTTCGCGCGCCGATGGCCGGCGAAGTGGCCGGGGCCGAGCGTCTCCTGCCCGGCCAGCTGGTCGTGCAGAACGTACCGATGCTGACCCTCGTCGGCGTCCACGGTGCCTATGTGGAAGCGAACTACAAGGAAACGCAGCTCGCCGACATGCGGGTCGGGCAACCGGCGAAAATCGAGTTCGATGCCTACCCCGGAATGGAACTCAAGGGCCACGTCGCCGCGATCGGTGCCGGGACCGGGTCGGAGTTCTCGGTGTTGCCGGCGCAGAACGCCACCGGCAACTGGGTCAAGGTAACCCAGCGCGTGCCGGTGCGGATCGCCATCGATTCCAACTCCGACCGCAAGCTGATTGCCGGCCTGACGACCCGGGTCACCGTCTACACCGACGGCAAGAAACACTAGTCGTGGCCACCCGCGCCGCCTCCCCAGCGGAGCGGCGGGAATCCCGCCGGTCCGCGCCCGCGGAACTCGAGGACGTCGCCCAGCTTCACGTCCCCAACCGCTGGCTGTTCATGATCGGGGTCATGGCGGCTTCGCTGCTGCAGGTGCTCGATACGACGATCGCCAACGTCGCGGTCCCGCACATGCAAGCCTCGCTCGGCGCGACTCCCGATACGATCAGCTGGG
>DATJHD010000268.1:0-2853 GCA_035494275.1 Croceibacterium sp. | reverse complement strand
CGCGTGGTCGGCGCCGATCGTTCGCGCGGCTTCGCACTTCGCATCGGTGCCGCACGTGACGATGACCGTCAGGCCGAACAGCTTGCCGAGCTTGATCGCCATCGTGCCGATGCCGCTGGTGCCGCCGTGGACCAGGAGCGTTTCGCCGTCGCGGGCGAACCCGCGCTCGAACACGTTGTGCCACACGGTGAACAGCGTCTCGGGCATGGCGGCGGCCTCGGCCAGCGATAGCGCCTCGGGGACCGGGAGACAGTGCCGGGCGTCGGCGAGGCAGTATTCGGCATAGCCTCCGCCGGTGACGAGCGCGCAGACCTTGCGGCCGAGCATCTCGCCCGGAACGCCATCGCCCAGCGCGACGACCTTCCCGGCGATCTCAAGCCCCGGGATCGGTGATGCGCCTTCCGGCGGCGGATAGCGCCCCATCCGCTGCAGGACGTCCGGGCGGTTGACGCCGGCGAACGCGACGCGCACGAGCACCTGGCCGCGTCCGGGCCGCGGCGTCGCCATCTCCTGCGGCTGGAGCACCTCCGGACCGCCGGGCGCGGCGATGGCGATCGCGGTCATGGTTCTTGGGCTGCTCTCCATCAATCCACCCTCTTGGACGGCGGGACGGCTTTGTCCAGCGCCTGTGCGAACAAGGGCTCGAAAGACCCCATGACAAGGAGCGACAGATGATTGTCGTCGAAATAGGCCGGCTTGCCGTCGATCTCGAATGAGCACCGCGCCCAATCGCACAGCACGCTCGAGGGCCGGACGACGGTGATGCGGGTCCCGACGGTGTCGAGCCATGCCTCGACGGGGCCGAAGCGGGCATCGTACGTGGCGCGGGATTGCTCCAGCGGGGTCTCCAGCCGGCCCCTGAAGGCAAGTTCGCGCGCGGCGCGGCTGGGCGAATTGTAGCCGGGCCACGGCGCGGGGCCCACCAGCACGATGGTCTTGCCGGCGCTTTCGAGCCGGTCGAGCGTTTCCTTGAGCGCGGCAAGGTACTGCGGCCAGGTCGGCGCCGGCACCGGCCGCCCGCGCGCATCATAAAGCCCGATGTCGCGCGGCCAGGTCGAGGCGATGATCACCGTGCTCGCCCGCGGCAACCGCGCGACGGCCTCGATGCCGGAGCGCATCAGCTCGATGCAATCGCGCGAGGTGTTGAACCGGGTCATCGGCAGGCAACCGCCGGTCGAGACCATCAGGCCCTGCAGGCCCCGCCGCGCGAGCGCCGGCGCGACGGCCGGCGCATACATCTCCGCGTGCGAGTTGCCGAACAGCACGACTTGCGCGCCTTGAGGATCCCCGCCGGGCCCGGCGAGCAGGCAGCCGTTGATCCCGCCGAAGGGAACGCGTCTTGCAAGCGGGCACTGGTAGTGGGCGGCCATCGCCTGGTCGTAGGCTGCGAGGCTGCGCGGGAACCGGCCCGGCGCGCCGCGCGTGGCGATGAGCGCCACGGCCCCTGCGGCAAGTGCCGCGCTCGCCGCCACGGCCAGCGCAAGTACGCGGAAAGTGGGGATGCGGGGGCCCCGGAAGGGCCGCTCGACGTAGCGCCAGGACAGCGCCGCCAGCGCAAGGGTCAGCGCGAGCATGGCGAGGAGCTGCGGCAAGGTCGGCTCGCCAATGAGGAAATAGCGGCCAAACACGTAGACCGGCCAATGCCAGAGATAGAGCGAGTACGAGATGAGCCCCGTCGCCGCGCAGGGCCTTGCCCCGAGGCTGCGCGCCACCCAGCTGTCACGTTGTCCGAGCGCGATCAGCAGCGTCGTCGCGGCGCAGGCGAACGTCGCTGGCGGCAACGGCGCGTAAGCCACAGGATCGAGGACCAGCAGCGAGGCGAGGAGAAGCACGAGGGCGCCCGCGGCAACGGCGGCTTGTGCCTGCGTCGCTTGCCCTCGCCCGCCGCGCGTCATGGCCAGCCCCGCACCCAGGCCGAGCTCCCATGCGCGCGTCGGCAACAGGTAAAACGCGGCGACGCCGACGTCCCAGGCGTTCATCGCCAGCGGATTGTCGAGGACGACGTTTGCGTTGATCGCGGTGGCGGCGACCGCAAGGGCCAACGAGGCCGCCGCGATGGCGCCGATGCCCCAGCAGACCGCGCGCCGCCCGCCGAGCTTCATCAGTAGCCAGATGAGCAAGGGGAAGACGATGTAGAACTGCTCCTCGATGCCAAGCGACCAGGTGTGGAGCAGCGGCTTGGTGACGGCGTCGTTCGAAAAATAGGCCGTGCCGTCGCGCCAGAAATAGACGTTCGAGAGGAACGCCAGCGTCGCGATCACGCTCTTCGCATACCCGACGGCGTCGACAGGGAGGTAGATCAGCCACACCATCAGGCTGGTCGCCGCCATGGTCGCCAGCAGCGCCGGCATGATCCGCCGGATGCGCCGGTCGTAGAACCTCAGGATGGAATAATTCCCGGCCTCGTTCTCGCGCACGAGGATGCGGGTGATGAGGAAACCGGAAATGACGAAGAAGACATCGACGCCGAGAAAGCCGCCGGGCAGCGCCTTTCCCCAGAAATGATAGAGGATCACCGCGACGACCGCGATGGCGCGCAAGCCGTCGATGTCCGCGCGGTAACGGGGGGTGTGACCCTCCGCCGGATCGACCCGGCCCACTGGCGGATTTCCCCCCACTGCAAGACTTTCCGTTACCGCAAAGCCACGGTGAACAACCTTAGTGGCCGCCCCCATTGACAGCAAGCGCGGCCAGAATCATCCTGCCCATTATGGACGAGGACGACCTTCCGCGCCCACGTGGCGACGCCGCCAGCCAGCTGGCGAAGGAGAGCCTCGACACCTATTCCCAGGACGAGCTCACCGCCCGCATCGCGCTGCTCGAAGCCGAGATCGCGCGGGTCAGGGCGCACTC
>DATJHD010000267.1:0-4325 GCA_035494275.1 Croceibacterium sp. | reverse complement strand
GCCTTCGGTAACCCGCAGTTCCTGCCGAGCATCTACCTGCGCCTTGCCGTCGACGGCGACGGTGATCGCGTGCGCAACATCTGGGACGATCGCGCCGACACGCTCTACTCGATCGCCAACTACTTCCGCGATGCCGGATGGCGGCAGGGACAACCCTGGGGTGTGCGCGCCCAGGTCCCTGCGAGCCTGAATCGGCAAGCGCTCGTCAGCCCGATGAACGCGCCCAATTGCTCCCGGGTCTACGTGCGCCACAGCAAATGGCGGACGGTGCGCGAATGGCGCTCGCTCGGTGTCGTGCCGCTGGGCCCCATCGCCGAGGACGTGATGGCCTCGCTGTTCGAGCCCGACGGACCGGGCGCGCCGGCCTATCTCTTAACGCAGAATTATAGGGTTATTCTCCAATACAACTGCTCGAACTACTACGCGATGAGTGTGGGGTTGCTTGCAGATGCGATTGCCCATTGAGAGTTTCGCCGGACGCATTCGTTGCGAGGCCTTTGCCCTGATCCTCGTGTCGATGCTGGCTTCGTGCGCTTCGCCGGCACAGTTCGCCTCCGCATCGGCCGCGTCGCGCAATCCGACCGGCCCGGCAGCCGATTATCCCGTCGTCATCGGCAGCCCGTACAAGATCGGCGACACGCTCTACACGCCCGCCGATGCGATGAACTACGACGAGGTCGGCTATGCGGCCGCCGACGAGGGAAGCGGCATCACCGCCTCGAACCACACTCTTCCGCTTCCGAGCTACGCGGAGGTTACCTCGCTTAAGACGGGCCACACGATTCTCGTGCGTGTCGAACGGCGCGGGCCGATGAACGGCGACCAGCTGGTCGGATTGTCCCAGGCTGCCCTTGCCCAGCTTGGCGCCTCCGCGGGCGATCCCGTACGGCTGCGCCGCGTCAACCCCCTCGAGGCGGAGCGGGCCGCGTTGCGCGCCGGCCGCAGCGCACCGGCGCGCATGGATACGCCGGCTTCGCTGGTCGCGGTGCTCAAGCGGAAGTTGCCGGCGGAGGGCTCGGCCAATCTTGCGCGCGAGAAACCTCGGATTGCCCCGGCTGCGCTCGCCGTTGCTTCGCCAGATCCGAGCGAGGCCCCCACAGGCTCCGGCACGGCGCCTTCGCCGTCGCCGTCGCCGGTATTGGCAACAACCCCGCAGGCCGCCACCGCGCCAAGGCCGCTGGCGGTTGCCCGCGCGAGGCAGACACCCGTTCCATCGACGGGTGCAAAGGCGCCTTCCGCCGACCAAAAGACAAACGCGACGAGTGCGGTGGCGGATCGCCCGTACATGGTCCAGGCGGCGACGATGAGCACTCTCGAGCGCGCGCAAAAGGTTGCCGGTTCGATCGGCGGCTCGATCGCCAAGGCCGGGCAATACTTTCGTGTCCGCACGGGACCGTTCGCCACCCGCGATCAGGCCCAAGCCTCGCTCGCAAAGGTCCGGGCGGCGGGCTATACCGACGCGCGAATCTTCACAAACGGCTGATCACGCGGCACCTTGCCGCCCGGGCGGCAGGAGCTGGCTTGAAACGGATTTTTGGAATTGCGGCATCGATCCTCGTGGCGTTGGCCGCCGCGCCCGCGATGCCGATCTCGCCCCGTGCCCCGGTCGGGCCCATCCTCGGGCCCGCGCCCGTCGATCCGCAGATTCCGGTCGCGTTGCTGGTCGACCTTTCGACCGGTCAGACGCTGTTCTCGCGCGAGCCGGACAGGCGTTTCATGCCGGCCTCCGTTACCAAGGTCATGACGCTCTACACGGCGTTCGACCTGATCAGGCGCGGCAAGCTGTCGCTCGATCAGGAGGCGACCTTCGACAAGGACCTCGCCGACGAGTGGCAGGGCGTCGGCTCGTCGCTGTTTCTGAAGGTTGGTGACCGCGTAACGATCTCCCAGCTTCTGATGGGTGTCGCGACCGTTTCGGCCAACGACGGAGCCGTGACCCTTGCCAAGGCCGGTGCCGGCTCGGTGGAGGACTGGGTCGCGCTGATGAACGACAATGCCGCAAGGCTCGGCATGCACGACAGCCATTTCGGACGGCCCAACGGTTACATGGACGAAGGGCGAACCTATACCTCGGCCCACGACCTCGTCTTGCTGGCCGATGCGATGACACGGCGCTTTCCCGATTTCTACGCGCAGTTCATCGGCAACCATGGCATGACCTACAACGGGATCACGCAGAACAATCACGACCCGGACATCGGCATCGTTCCCGGCGCCGACGGCATAAAGACAGGCTTCACCGAGCAGGCCGGGTATACCTATCTCGGGTCCGCCGTGCGAAACGGCCGCAGGCTGGTCATGGTCATCGGCGGCGCTCCGAGCTGGCAGATCCGCAACCACACGGCCCGCGAATTGATCGAATGGGGCTTCGACAACTTCACGAGCCGGGAACTGCTTCGCGCCGACACGGTCGTGGGGACGGCGAGGGTCCAGGAAGGCTCGGCCGCCTCGGTATCGTTGCGAACCGAGGCCAATGTGTTCACCAACCTGCCGAGCGGGGAGAACGGCAAGGTTCGGCTGAGCGTGCGTTATCTTGGTCCGATCAAGGCTCCGATAAGCAAGGGCGACGAGGTCGCTACCTTGCGGATCGCCGTGCCGGGGCAACAACCGCACGATGTGCCCGTGATCGCCGGCGAAGACGTCGCCAAGGCGAACGCCTGGCAGCGTCTGCGCAACGGTCTCGAAAGCCTGTTCTGGTGAAGCGCGGCCGATTTATCGTCTTCGAGGGCGGTGAGGGAGCGGGCAAATCGACGCAGGCGCGATACCTGAGCGACGATCTCCAGGCCCGCGGCCTCGAGGTCGTCCTCACGCGGGAACCCGGCGGTACCCCGGGCGCCGAGGCGATACGCCAGTTGCTGCTCGATCCGGACGGCGACGGTTGGGGCCCGCAGGCCGAAGCACTGCTGTTCGCCGCCGCCCGCGCGGACCACGCCGCGAGGCTGATCCGACCGGCGCTCGAGCGCGGCGCCTGGGTGGTCTGCGACCGCTTTGTCGATTCGTCGCGCGCTTACCAGGGAGTAGGCGGGGGGCTCCCGGACGCGGCCGTCCTTGCCTTGCACGCGATCGGATCGGGCGGATTGCTGCCGGACCTCACTATCCTGCTCGAGGGCAAGCGCGAGATCGTTGCCGACCGGATTGCCAGGCGGGACGGTGGCGAGAGCGACCGGATCGGCGGGCGCGACACCGCGTTCCATGATCGGGTCATCGAGGCCTTCCGTCGCTTTGCCGCGGACGAACCGCAACGATTCCGGCCCATCGACAGCTCGGGATCGCGCGAGGAGACGCGGCAACGCGTTCTCGACGCCGTCGCGCCCCTCTTGAGCGAGCGCTAGGTGAGTTTTTCCGGCCATGAAGAGCCCTGGCGGCAATGGCACGCGGCCATGAGCGGCGCGCGAATGCATCATGCCTGGATACTCTCCGGCCGGCGCGGCGTCGGCAAGGCGGGCTTCGCCCTCCAAGCCGCGCGAGAAACGGTCGGGGGCCCCGCGATGGCCAACCATCCCGATATCCTCGTGCTCACGCATCCGCCGAAGGACGAGGCCGAGGCGGCGAAGCGAGCCGAGGGCAAGCCCTTCGAAACCAAGCGCAACATTCCCATCGACGAAGTACGCGCCATGCAGCGGCGGCTGAATGCCCGTCCGACGCTCGGCGATCGGAGGGTTGTGATCGTCGATCCGGCCGACGATCTCGAGGCGAGCGCCTCGAATGCCCTGCTCAAGAGCCTCGAGGAACCGCCCGCGGGCACGTTCTTTCTGCTGGTCTCGCACCGCATCGGCCGCTTGCTGCCGACAATTCGCTCGCGTTGTCGCGTGCTTCGCTTTCCGGCCGTGTCGGCGGAGGAAATCGACGCAGTGCTGAAGCGCGAGGCGCCGCAGGCGGACACGGCCACTCGTGTCGCGGCCATCGCAGCCTCGGCAGGCTCGCCCGGGGCGGCGCTCGAGTTCGTCGGCCTCGGGCTTGCCAAGCTGCATGAGTTGATGGAGCAGTTGGTGAACCGCGGTGATCCCGACTTTGCCCTTCGCGGCAAGCTGGCGGAAGCGATCGGGGCGCGGCCCGATCGGCAGCGGCAGATGGCCGTCATCGAGCTCGCCCGCGCCGTGGTCGCCGATAGGATGCGAAGCGTCGAACTCGACGCGATCCCCGCCTTGGCCGAAGCCCACAGCCAGTTGAGCCGACTCTCCGCGGAATTCCCGACCTACAACTACGATGCCGGGCTGCTCGTCATGGAGATCGGCAGCTTGCTCGCCGCGTTGGCCGCTCCTAGGGAAGCGGCCCATGGCTGAGCCTTATTACATTACGACCGCAATCCACTACCCGAACGGCAA
>DATJHD010000266.1:0-4921 GCA_035494275.1 Croceibacterium sp. | reverse complement strand
GCGCCGTTGACCATGCAGCCGATGTTGCCGTCGAGCTTGATGTAGGCGAGGTCGTGCTTGCCGGCCTCGACCTCCATCGGGTCTTCCTCGGTCTCGTCGCGCATCGCCTCGATGTCGGGATGGCGGAACAGCGCGTTCTCGTCGAAGCTCATCTTGGTGTCGAGCACCAGGAGCTCGCCGCCTGGCGTTTCGACCAGCGGGTTGATCTCGAGCATCGAGCAATCGAGCGCGACGAAGGCGTCGTAGAGCTGTCGGGCAAGCTTCTCGGCCGCTTTCGCCAGCTTGCCCTTGAGCTTCAGGGCGAAGGCAACCGCGCGGCCATGATGGGGCATGAAGCCGGTCGCCGGGTCGATCGCGATCGTCGCGATCTTCTCCGGCGTCTCGTGGGCGACGTCCTCGATGCTCATCCCGCCCTCGGTCGAGACGACCATCGCGATGCGGCCCGTTTTGCGGTCGACCAGGAAGGCGAGATAGTATTCGTTGGCGATATCGACGCCGTCGGTGATGTAGAGCCGGTTGACCTGCTTGCCCGCAGCCCCGGTCTGCACCGTCACCAGCGTGTTGCCGAGCATCTCCTTCGCGCTGGCCTCGACCTCGCCCACCGAATGCGCGAGGCGCACGCCGCCCTTGGCGCTCTGCGGCAGTTCCTTGAATTTCCCCTTGCCGCGCCCGCCGGCGTGGATCTGCGCCTTCACGACGTAGAGCGGCCCCGGCAGCTTGTTCGCCGCCGCGACCGCTTCCTCGACGCTCAGCGCCGGATAGCCGGCCGGCACGCCGACACCGAATTTCGCGAGCAATTCCTTGGCCTGGTATTCGTGGATGTTCATCGGTGGCTTTCGCTTTGGCGAGAAAGGAATGCGGCGCGCATAGGCACAGCGCGCGGCCCTTGCAATGCGTTCCGCTCGCGTCCAACTGCCGCCGACGATGATCGACCGCGAGCGTCTCGAAGCAATCTGCCGCGAAGCCGGCCAGATGGCGCTGCGGCAGTGGCCGGGGCATGGGCACGAGCTGGAAAGCTGGGAGAAGACGCCCGGCAGCCCCGTCTGCACGGCCGACCTCGAGGTCGATGCCTTCCTCAAGCGCGAGCTCAAGGCGCTGCTGCCTGCCGCCGGGTGGCTGTCGGAAGAGACGATCGACCATCCCGAGCGGCTGGAGAAGGGCCTGTGCTGGCTGGTCGATCCGATCGACGGGACCCGCGACTTCATTCGTGGCCGCCCCGGCTGGGCGGTGTCGGTGGCGCTCATTTCCGAGTGCAAGCCGCTCATCGGCACGCTGGTTGCCCCGGCGCGGGATGAAACCTGGAGCGCCACCGCCGGCCGGGGCGCGTGGCGCAACGGCGAGCGGCTCCGCGCGAGCACCCGCAAGACGCTCCCCGGCGCGCGCGTCCCGGCCGATTCGCTGCCGAAGGACGACCAGGACCTGACGATGGTGGCGAAGCCCAATTCGATCGCGCTCAGGATCGCGATGGTCGCGGCCGACGAAGCCGACCTCGTTGCCACCTTGCGCTGGGGCTACGAATGGGACGTGGCCGCCGCCACCCTGATCGCCCGCGAGGCGGGCGCGGCGGTGACCGACGCATTCGGCAAGCCGCTCGTCTACAACAAGCGCGACCCGCGCGCCTTCGGCCTTCTGGTCAGCTCGCCGGCGATCCATCCCGCGGCGGTCGAGCGGCTGGCGAAGCGCGCGCGGGAATACGCCAAGCAAGGCCGCTGAACGGTAGCTTCTTAGTCTGGGTTTTCGCTATCGGAAGGCCCGCTGCGGCGGATAAGCAGATTAATGCCTTCAACGACGAGCGCGACCGCCAAAATCGCTAACATCGTCAGGTCCTTGCTGTAACCGAGCATCGCACCGCCGACGCCCATAACAGCGGCAATCCCGTAGAGAATCACGCGCAGCCATAAAGCCATCGCCCCCTCCTTCCCTTGCGGTGTGCATAGCACGGGACATGATCTTTGGACTCTCAGATACCAACTGAAAATCACCCGCCGAACCACGGGCTGTGCCGCTTCGCGCAATTCTGCTAGCTCCCGCCCGATAATGGCTCCGTTCCCCTGGTTCGACCTTGCCATCCTCGCCGGGCTGATCCTCGTCAACGGGGTCTTCTCGATGTCCGAGCTGGCGATCGTTTCGGCCCGCACCTCGCGGCTCCGCCTGGCGGCGGACAAGGGCAGCCGTGCGGCGAAGACCGCGCTCTCGCTGGCGCACGAACCGGGCAAGTTCCTCGCCACGGTGCAGATCGGCATTACCCTCGTCGCCGTCGTTGCCGGTGCGTTCTCCGGCGCAACGCTGGGCGGGCCGGTGGCCGAGCGCCTTGCCAGGCTGGGTCTCGAACCGGGCACGGCGGAAAACGCCAGCCTTGCGCTGGTCATCGGCCTGACGACCTTCTTCACTCTCGTCGTCGGCGAACTGGTCCCCAAACAGATCGCGCTGCGCGCGGCGGTGCCGATCGCGCTCGTCATGGCCCGGCCGATGGCGCTGTTCGCGCGCGTCGCCGCGCCGGTCGTCTGGCTGCTCGACACGTCTTCCTCGCTGATCCTCAGTGCGCTAAGGATCCATCACCGCGGCGAGCACCGGCTGACGGCCGAGGAGCTGCAGATGATCTTCGCCGAGGCCACGCGCACCGGCGTGATCGAGGAAGGAGAGCGGGCGATCCTCTCCGGCGTGATGCGACTGGGTGATCGCGCGGTGCGCGAACTGATGACGCCGCGCACCGTCATCGACTGGCTCGATGCGCGTGCGAGCGACGCGGAAATCCGCGAAGCCCTGTCCCGCTCGCCGCACTCGCTGCTGCCCGTGGCGGACGGCTCGGTCGACAAGGTGCTCGGCGTGGTCAAGGCGCGCGAGGTGCTGGCGCTGCTCCTCGCCGGCAAGCCGGTGCGCCTCCAGCGCCTGATGAAGAAGCCGGCGGTCGTCCCCGACCAGCTCGACGCGATGGACGCTTTGCGCATCCTGCAGGGCTCAGGCCTCGGCATGGCGATGGTCCACGACGAGTACGGCCATCTCGACGGGATCGTCACCCCGGCCGACCTGCTCACGGCGATGGCCGGCACGTTCGCCAGCCTGCAGGACGAGGGCGACGAGCCCGAATTGCTCGAGCGCGAGGACGGCAGCCTCTTGATCTCGGGCGCGATGGGCGCCGATGCGATGGCCGACCGGCTGTCGATCGACCTGCCGGACGACCGCGAATTCGCGACCGCCGCCGGCTATGTGCTCTACATGCTGAAGCGCCTGCCGCACGAGGGCGAGCATTTCACCGACCAGGGCTGGCGCTTCGAGGTCGTCGATATGGACGGCCGCAAGATCGACAAGTTGCTGGTGCGCGAGGCGAAACCCTAGAGCTTTCGCGCGCGCGATCCTCGCCGCCGTGCCCCTGGAGCACGCCTGTGCCCCGAGCGGCCTTCCGGGTCCGCTCGTCGCGAACCGAAACCTTTAGCGGCTTTAGCCCTGCGTGTTCGCGCTCGCGTCCTGCGAACTGCTCTCGGGCGCTTTCACGATCGCCTGGGTGGCGGTGCCCTTGTCGACGGTGTTTGTCGTCGGATCGCCGACAGAGGAGCGGATGCCCTGGTCGGCCGCGCCGGCGCGCTGGAGCAGGCTCGATTCGCCGGCGCTGCGCGGGGCCGCGCCGCCGAACAGGGCGTCGAGCGCCTGTTGCGCGGCGGTGCCCTGGGCCGGGCGCGGGGCGCCGGGTTTGGGCGGGATCAGCGTGAAGTCCGGCGGCACCGCGAGCGGCGCCTGGCGCTGGACGGCGAACTCGTCGGGCCGGGTGCGGCCGGAGATACCGCTGTGACCGCAAGCGGCGAGACCGGCGGCGCTGGCAAGGACCACGGTCAAACGGAAAATCGTGCGCATCAATGGGTCTCCGCGGTTCGATCCGCCTCAGAAGTCTCAGGGGGCTCGCTGTGCGTTTCGCGGGGTTTCTCGCGCATGAACAGCGAGCGGGCAAGGATTATCAACACGCCTATCGTGATGCAGGCGTCGCCGACGTTGAAAACGAGAAACGGACGGAAATTGCCGAAGTGCAGGTCGGCGTAGTCCAGCACGTAGCCGTAGCGCGCCCGGTCGAGGATGTTGCCGAGCGCGCCGCCGAGCACCAGCGCCAGCGGGAGAATGTCGCCGAGCCGCTTTTCGCGCAGCATCCACACGATGACCGCCAGCGCGATCAAACCGGTCACGACCACCAGCCCCCAGCGCATTTCCCCGGACGTCGCCGTGAACATGCCGAGCGAGACGCCGTAGTTGTGCGTCCGCGTGAAGGCGAAGATCGGCAGCAGCGGGATCGACTCGCCCTCCTGCATGTGGAGCTGGACGGCGATCAGCCACTTCATCGCCTGGTCGGCGGCGAAGATGATCGCGGCGAGCACGAAGCCGCCGAGGCGATTGTGCGCTGCCTGACTCATGCGGGCTCGTCCATCGCTTCGACGACCTCGGCGCAGCGGGCGCACAGGCCGCCGTCGTCGGGCACCTCAGGCAGCAGCCGCCAGCAACGGCCGCACTTGTGGTCGTCAGACGCGCGCACGCCGACGCGGTCGTCGGTGCCACGCGAGACCGGCCCGCTGATGAAAAGCTCGGCGAGCAGGTCGTTGCTCACGCCTTCGGGGACGGCGCTCGCCGGCACGACGACCTCGGCCTCGAGGCTCGAACGCACGAGCTTGTCGCGCCGCAAGGGCTCGATCGCTTCGCTCACCTGTTGGCGCAGCGCGCGCAGCTCGGTCCACTTGGCGATGTCCGCGTCGGCGGAATGAAGGGTCGGCCACTCGAGCAGGTGCACGCTGCCGCCGTGCGGATAGCGCGTGCCCCACACTTCCTCGGCTGTGAACACCAGCACCGGCGCGGCGTAGCGGATGAGGGCATGGAACAGCGTGTCGAGCACCGTGCGATAGGCGCGTCGGCGCGGGTCCGTCGGCGCGTCGCAGTAGAGGCT
>DATJHD010000265.1:0-7653 GCA_035494275.1 Croceibacterium sp. | reverse complement strand
CACGGCGCCCAGCACCTCGTCGAGATCGGCATCGCGATATCGGGCAATGAGCGCCGCGGCCTGTGCGGCGTTGTCCGCGTCGCCGACGAGAATCACGAGTTCCGCCTCCGCTCCGGGCGCGAGTTCGACCGGCGCGCTCATCGCCCCGCACGGATCGAGGCCGGCCCCGACCGCTCCCGAAAGCGGGGTTTCCCCGGCGAGGCCGGCGGGATCGGACAGGCACCCGTTGCGTCCGATGAAATCGCGCCGATCGCCGGTCCAGCTCGTCTGCCGCCCGCCAAGGTCGAGGAAAGCCACACGGCCGGCAAAGCCGGCGTTCCAAGGATTGCGGGCGAACATCGCGCCGAGCGTCGGATCGATCTCGGTCGAGACGTGCGGCGCCGTCGCCGGGCGGGAGCTACCCAGGACCCACTCGACATAGGCCGTCACCGACAGCTGCCGCAGCCGGCCGCTGGTGTTGACGAGCTTCAGGCGCATGATCCTGACGGGGTCGGCCACCGGTACATAGGTCAATAGCTCCGACATTATGCCGTGCGCCTCGTGATCGAAACGGCTGTAGCCCCAGCCATGACGCGCGACGTAGGTGCCCAGATCGTCGCGTATCGGCAGGGCGGTCGGGCACCACAGCTCGCCAGTGTCTTCGTCGCGGAGGTAAAGGGCTTCGCCCGGGGGATCGGTCACCGGATCGTTGGACCACGGGGTCAGTTGGTGCTCGCGGCTGTTGACCGACCAGGTGAAGCCGCAACCTTCCGCCGAAACCTGAAACCCGAAGCTCGGGTTGGCAATCACGTTGATCCACGGGGCCGGAGTCGCCTGACCCGGACCGAGGGTGATGACATATTCGCGGCCATTCTCGGCAAATCCGCCGATCCCGTTGAAGAATTCGAGCTTGGCACCAGGCGCGGCCGGCGGCGACGCGGTGCCTGAGACGGCCTTGCGCGGCGCCAGCACGGGATCGTCCTGCTGCTTGATCCGGTTGAGCTGTTCTGCCAGCCCTCCGCCGTCTCCGGTGAGCCGAACCCGCGCGACCGAAGCCAGCAGCGCGCACGTCTCGGGCGGGACGAGGTCCGCGCGCAGCAGGAAAACTTGCCCGGTTGCCCCCTCCTCCGATGCCGGGAGGCGTGCCTCGCTGGTGCGCAAGGTGGCTTCGAGCGCCGTCTGGAGATCCTGAACGTAGGAAGTGGCCCGCTCGTTGAGGATGACCAGGTCCACTTCCAGCCGGCGCGCGCGCCAGTATTCCATGGCCTGCAGCAACTGGTGGGCGATCCTGATGTCTTCGATTTCGGCGATGCGCAGCAGGATGATTGGAAGATCGCCGGATATGCCTTGCGGCCAGAGACCTGATTGCGGCGCGGTGCCGCGCAGGATGACTTCCGACGAGGGACGCAGCGAAGACCCGGCGTAGATCAGATGACCGGCCAGGCGCTGGAATTCGCTCGCCTCACCGCGTTCGATGCCGAGATGATGAAGCTGCACCTGGGCCTGGGTCCAGGCGAGCGTGACCGCCCGATCGAACGCGCTGACGTCGTTGGTCTTGTCGACTGCCTCGAGCAGGCTTTCGCGAGACTCGGCGACGAGAGTCCAGAAGTCGATGTGCACGGCAGCGCCGGGTTCGAGGCGAACTCTGCGGCGCAGGACGAAGACGGGATCCAGCACGGCTCCGGTCGAGCCCGACAGCAGCCGGCCGTCGATCGCCGCGGCGGGTGTGCGAACGCCGAGTCCGCGACCGAGGAATCGGGCCCGATCGGTTTCGAACTCCACTGTCCCGACGCCGCCTCCCGAGGCGACCGAATGATGCGCCGCCCATACCTCCGCCTCTTCGGGCGCGCGGCGGCGCCGGGTGGCTACAATGGCGCCGAGCTTGGCGAGGTATTCTGTCTCAATAAACATCTTTGAAAAGGCCGGATGCGCGGTATCTGCCGCTTGAGGAGCGAGTGCGACTTCCGCGTAGGAGGTAATCTCGATCGCTCTCGCCCTCTCACCGTTGTTGCTGATCGTCAGACGCCGGACCTCGGCGTCGTCTTCGGTCGAGACGGCCACTTCCAGCGCCGTGTGCAGATCGCCGTCCTGACGCGAGAACGTCGCTCGTTCTTCGCTGAAGGCGACCGAATAGACGTCAGCTTCGGCGCCGGTGGGCTGATAGGTCGCCGACCATAAGCGGTCGCTCTCCAGGTCCCGCAAATAGATGTACGATCCCCAGTCGTCGCGGGTGGCATCCTCGCGCCACCGCGTCACAGCGAGGTCGCGCCAGCGGCTGTAACCCGACCCCGCGGCGGTCAGCATGACGCTGTAGCGTCCGTTCGAGAGCAGGTGGGTGGCGGGTGATCGGCTGTGCGGGCTGACCTGGCGCCACGCGCCCATCGTTTCGAATTCCCGGACTCGCAGGTGAGGCTTCGCGTCGCTGGCCCATGACGGCGGCATCGCGATTTCGCGCGGCATGCGCTCATGGAGCAGCAATTCCACCGCGCGCACCATCGGCTCGGCATGGAAACGCTTGCGCATCACCCCGTCCAGCAAGGCATTGGCGATAGCGACGATGGTCATGCCCTGGTGATGCGCCATGAAGGCGCGGACGACCGCGACCTTCTCTCCATCCAGCAACCGTCGGGGTGTGAAATCGAGCGCCTCGAAGAAGCCGAAGCGGCCGTGCGCGCCCTGATCGGCCAATCGCTCGAAATTGCGCGCGGCGGCGACCGGCTCGAGCATCGCTGCGAGTGCGGTGGCGTAAGGAGCGACAACCGCGTCCTGCCCGAGGCCCCGCTTCAGGCCGAGCCCCGGGATGCCGAAGTTCGAATATTGGTAGGTCAGGTGCAGGTCACGCGCGTTGTAGGCGGATTCGGATATGCCCCACGGCGTCCGTAGGGCCTTTGCATAGTCGATCTGCCGACGGATGACCGCGCGATTGGTACGCCCGAGGATGCTCTCGGCCGGTTCACGCATGATGAGCGCCGGCATCAGGTATTCGAACATCGAGCCCGACCACGACAGCAACGCCGCGCCGCCGGCAACCGGGGTGACGCCGTGACCGAGCCTGAACCAGTGCCGCGCCGGCAGATCGCCCTTGGCGATCGCGAAAAAGCTCGCGAGGCGTGCTTCCGAGGCGAGCAGGTCATAGGAACTTTCGTCGAGCACACCATCCCGGACCACGAAGCCGACGGAGAGCAGCAGGCGCTCCCGGTTGATCAGGAAATCGAACTGCATGGCCAATGCCATTGCCCGCGCGCGATCACCGATCGCTGAAAGGCGGCTCGCGATCGTGTCGGTTGCTTCGAGGTCGCGTTGGTGGCTCTCGATGGATTTGCAGACAGCCTGCGCCCAGAAGAGAATGTCCGAGGCCTCGGCGCCCCGTTCGCCGGCGAATGCCCTCGCCAGATCGACCAGCGTATCGGCGGGTCCCATCAGGGCGGCAAGGCGATCGGCGCTTTCCTCGCGGCCCAGCGAACCGCGCCTCGCTTCTTCACCAATTTGCGCGACAAGCTGGTCGAGTTGACGCCAGGTGACGGTTTCGGTCCGGCGTCGGTCGTGCAGGGCGTCGAGTTCGCCCCGGACGAGATCGAGCGCATCGAGTATTCCCGCGAGCCGTCGCGCAAGATCCTGAGGCTGTTCTACCCACTCCTGGCAGCTGTTGGCGAGCGCAAGGAGGTGGCCCGCGAGATTACCGCTGTCGACCGAAGAGACATAGCGCGGCTCGAGCGGGCGCAGGCTTTCCGTGTCGTACCAGTTGTAGAAGTGGCCTTTGTGTCGACCCAGCTTCGCCATCGTTTCCAGCATGGTTTCGAGACGCTCGACGGTGTCGAGAGCCCCGGCCCAGCCGAAGTCGTGCGCGCTGGCGGTCGATAGAAGATAGAGGCCCATGTTCGTCGGCGAGGTGCGCCTGGCGAGGACTGGCGACGGCGCTTCCTGGAAATTGTCCGGCGGAAGCATGTTGTCGGCTGGAGTGACGAAGGTTTCGAAATAGCGCCAGGTGCGCCTGGCGATGAGGCGTAGCGCGCGTTGGTCGGCAGCCGTCGGCACGGGCTCGCTCACAGCGGCCGACGGACGGCTGACCCATCGCGCGACAGCCGGCGACGCCATCCACAGCACCGCGAAGGGTGCCGCCAGATACACCGTTCCATCGCCAAACCACCAGGTGCCCACGAGGGCGATGGAGCCGGTGAACACGGCGCCCGCCATCCAGCGATAATAGGCGCCCAGGGTGGGATCGGCGCCGATACTTGCCTGTGCAGCCGGCGTCCATTGCAAGAGATTACGCCGGGTAACGAACAAGCGGGCCAACGTTCGAAGGACTGCGTCCGCCATCAGCCACGCCTGATGCGCGAGCAGCGTTATCAGCAGGAGAATCTGCCTGAGCGATCCGCCTAAATCTGACAGGACCCGGGCGAAGTGCGCGCGCGCGGGAATGCCGGGATGGCGCGCAACGGCCGACGCCACGACCGAGGACAAGCTCGGAAGGGCGATCGTTCCCACAAAGAAGAGGGTCCATACGAGTGCTGCGTTGAACGGCAGCGCCCAGCCGGCGAGCAGCGCTAGCACGCAGGTCAACGGCGTTACCGAGCGGCGCAGGTTGTCGACCATTTTCCAGCGCCCGCCCGCCGGCATGCTCGCCGGCTGGCGATGGGATTTCCCCAGCAGCGCGCTCCACCCGAGTATCCACGGCAGCAATTGCCAGTCGCCCCGCGCCCAGCGGTGATATCGTAGTGATGCCACGTCGTAGCGGGTGGGATAGGATTCAACGACTTCGACGTCGGAAGCGAGGCCTGCCCTGGCGAACACCCCTTCGAAAAGATCATGGCTGAGCAAAGTGGAGTCCGGCACCCGGTCGGCGAGCACGGTTTCGAAGACGTCGAGAGCGTAGATGCCCTTGCCGGCGTAGGAGCCCTCGCCGAACAGGTCCTGATAAACGTCGGACACGGCGGCGGAATAAGGGTCGATCCCGCTGGGGCTCGAAAACACGCGCTGATAGGCCGAGCCGTCGTCGCCGACCGGAAGATTCGGCGTCACGCGGGGCTGGAGGATCGCGTGGCCCTCGACGACGCGCCGATTGACCGGGTCTACAATTGGTTGGTTCAACGGATGGGCCATCTTGCCGATCAGCCGCCGCACGGTGTCGGGCGGTAGCCGTGTGTCGGCGTCGAGCGTGATCACATAACGAACGCCCTCGGGTACTTTCGGAGGATCGCCATCAAGGTTCACGAAGGTCGTGTCGCGGTCGCTTCGCAGCAATCGGTTCAGTTCGTGCAGCTTGCCGCGCTTGCGCTCCCAGCCGATCCAGCGCCGCTCGCTTTGGTTCCACACGCGTCGGCGGTGGAGCAGCAGAAACCTGTCTCCGGCGGGGGCCGGCGGGTGCCGCCGATTCAGCCGCGCCACGGCGTCGACTGCGGCCTGCAAGAGGGCATCGTCACCCTCGGTCGTCTCGCTGGCGGCGTCGCGCCAGTCGGACAGCAAGGCGAACTGAATGTCGCCGCCGATACTGGCGAGATGATGGATTTCCAACCGCTCGACCTGCTCCATGACTGCCTCGGGGCGAGTCAGGAGCGTCGGCACGACGACCAAAGTTCGCAAGTGGGCCGGGACCTCGCCGCGAAGCTCCATGCCGGGTATTCGTGTGACGCCGAATCGATGGGTTACGCCCTGATTGACCAGCGCGACAGCCGAATCGATCGCCGGCACGGTGCCCAGTAGCCCGAGCGTCGCCAATAGAATCCAATCGAACCGTGCCTCAACGTGAAACACCACCGGAAAGCCGAGCAACAGCAAAGCGACCAATGCTCCGGCGCCGGCATACCCACCAACACCCAGCGCCTGGTAGCCCCTGGCTACTCTCGTCGAGAACGAAGGGCGAAAGCCTAGGGCCAATTCGAAGCCGGGGCGGCCCTCAGCGATCAGAAAATATCCCGGATCCCTGCGGCGGCTCTCGGTCGCGGCGGCCGCGGCAGCAACGGCGCGCCTGGCCACCTCGAGTTCGGCGTGACGCGATCCTCGAGCAAGCTGCTCGACCGCGGTCCGATAATCGTTGCGCGTGGCGAAATCCATACGCGCGAACGCGCACCCCTTGGCGAGGACGGGATCGACAAGCGACACCTTTTCGAAAATCACCGACCAGTCAACGTCGGAGATGTGCCGCATGCTGGTGATGATGTTGCGCACCGTTACGTTGGCTGCGATCTGCCTTTGCTGCTCGTCATGGATAGCGCTGGCCGCTGTCCGCCCGACGGCCGTGAGGCGCTCGTCGAGCCGAACCAGCATCGCCGTAAGCGCCGGGCTTTGGTCTCTGAGCCGGTGGATCAGCTGCAACGCGAGCGCATCCGAAGGCGCCTCCTTGCCCAGGCGATCGAGCAGCGCGCCGTCCGATCGATTAGCGTCGTCGTTCAACAAATCGTCCGCGATGGCGTCGGCCGCGCGGCGTTCGTCGCGGCTGTAGACAATCCGTTCCGCGATCCGCCTGAGGTTTTCGATCAGGATGACCCGCAAGGTGATCGCCGACGCCCACAGCTCGCCGATCGTCAGCGGCTGCTTTTCCTGGTAGGCATCGATGAAGGCACACCAGGTATCGGCATCGAAGCGACTGTCGGTATGGGCCACGAACGCCCAGATCAGCTCGAAGACCCGGGGGAGGCCGGCGAATGGGCCGTTCGCGAGTTTGGGTAACTGCCGATAATAGCTTGGCGGAAGATCCAGCCGCACCTCGCGAATCTGGCGTTCGACCAGATGGAAGTTGTCGATCAGCCATTCCGCCGCAGGCGTGATCGCCGCCTTGTCGTCGACCGCGGCGCAGATCGACCGATAGGAGGCTACCAGGCTCGCCTCGTTCGCTGCCAGCCGGTCCAGCAATGGGTGCTTCAATCGCAACCGTGGCTTGACGGTCTGGGCGAGCGCCAGGCTGCGTGCGTGTTCCTGCATTCGCTCGACGCTGAAGAGCACTTCGCGAATAGCCGCGGTATCGTCCCACGGGGACTTGGTCCTGCCGCTGCTGAAAGCCGGGCGGAGGAGAGACGCCGCCCAGGTCAACGGCCGGGGCATGTCACGCCTCGACAAAGCTGGTCGTCAGGCTGACGTCGACGGCCGCTAGGGCCTTGGAGACGGGGCAGGTGGTCTTGGCGACCTCCGCGTGGGCCGCGAAAGTTTTCGCATCGAGTCCGGGAACTTCGCCCGTCGTAGCCAACGCAATGCCGGTAATCGCAAAGCCTTCGCCCGCGCGCGCTATCGTCACTTTCGCCGACGTGTCGATCCGCGTCGCGGGGAAGCCCGCCTGCGTAAGCAACAACGACAGGGCCATTGAAAAGCAACTCGCATGGGCGGCCCCGAGAAGCTCCTCGGGATTGGTCCCGGCTGCGTCCTCGAAGCGCGAACCGAACGAATAAGGGCCGGCGAACGCGCCACTCCCCAGGCTAACCGAGCCGGCGCCCCCGGGGACGCGCCCACGCCATTCGGCCGTCGATGTTCGTACAACCATGTTCCTCCTCCTATGATGTTTGTCCAGCCGGAATGAGTGGGTCACGTCGGCTGAACTGGGTGAAGTCGTCGAACACCCAGCCGTTTTTGAGGGTTTCGTAGATGATGGCGAGGAGCTTGCGGGCGGTGGCGATGATCGCCTTGCCGGTGCCGCGACGCTGACGGATGCGGTCATAGTAGGTTTTGAGGTAGGACGAGTAT
>DATJHD010000264.1:0-3574 GCA_035494275.1 Croceibacterium sp. | reverse complement strand
TTGCGGAACGTAATTGCCGCCGTTCATGCCGTTCGCGAGATAGGAGATCTGGTCCTGAACCACCCGCAGCGCTGCTAGCGCACGGTCAAGTGGTTGTGAGTGCGCCTTCTCGATGTCGGCCACCTGCTGGGCGATTGGGCCGCCCGGTTCGATCGCTCCCTTGGTCGCGAAAAGCGTCGCCAAGGTGCGCGAAACGTCCCGCCAGTCCGCGAAGTTGCCCACTTGGATGAGTTGGGGGAGCATATGATAGCGCAATGGCGCATCGTCCGGCAGGTCGGCGGGCTTCGCCAGCGGCAGCGGGATCGTGAGCGTGTCGTAACCCTTGGCAACGGTAGGTTGCAGATTCTCGAGAGCGTCCGTTTTCCACGCCACCTCTTCGCGGGCCGGCCAGGAGACGATGACGCGCGCAAAACCAATGTCGATCGGCTTCGCCGCGAGCGGAATTACCATCTGGGCCTTCCCACCGAGCGCCTTGTCGTCGGTCGTGACGGAATAGCTCAACCGGAGTATGTCGCCGACGCGCAAGCCGGGAACGGGCAAGGTCGCAGTGAGTACGCCGTTGATGGTGCGCATTTCCAGCTGCTGCTCGCGCCGAAGGACATCAAACCGCACCCCCTGTTTGAGCACGTCGATTTCCTTGCCGTCGCGCTCGATGGCCACGCGATGGACAATAAGGTCGCCCTTGTCTGGAATCCAGTTGGCCTGGACGGTGCCCGCGCCCTGCAGGATCTGTGGGTTGTCGATGCGAATGGCTCGATCGGTATAGGCCCACAGACGGCCGCCTTCGATGCGCTGCTGATTGTCGAGCAAGACGATCGGGGACGTGGTGGGCGCGGCCGGCAAGCTGGCAACCTGCACCCAAGACGGCGCCGGTTGATAAAGCGGCTCTTCGCCGGCAAGCGCCGGAGCGGCGGCGGTCGCAATTGAAATTCCAACAATAAAGCAAAGGCGCACGATGCCCCTCCCCTGTTCTCCCGCCGCCCCGGACCTGGCTGGATGTTCCGATTGAACCATGCTCGAGGCGCGAATTCAACCGCGCGGGGTCGGCAGGGTTGCCCGAACCAAATGGCTCAGACTGCGATCGCGAAAGAAGCTAGCTCGACAGGGCGATCGTGGCCGGGGGCTGTTGCGATTGCGTCAGCAGCTTGGCCGTCTCGATCGGCGCGGCAAACGAGGTGCCGGTGGCGATCGCCCTTGTGCCGTCGGCCATGATGGTCGGAACGTCCACGCCCCATTGCCAGACATAGCGGTAGCCCGGCGTGTCAGGTTGGGGGCGGTTCGTGCCCTTCCACGGCTGTCCGTCAGCGTCGAGCGCCCCCACGAGAATGGTGTTGGGGTAGCCGGCCTTGGCCATCCTCAGATTGCCGGGATGATCGAGACCGTCGTTCCCGGCGGCCATGATGACGCGAATCCCGCGCGCGGAGGCATCGCGGATCGCGTCGACGATCAGCGGATCTTCCTTGAGATTGAGCGAAATGTTGATCGCCGTCACGCCGAGCTCGGTTGCCTTGCGAATGGCGGCCGCGATCGGCCGCACATCGTGCTGGCACGGTGGATTGACCTCTTTCGGGCAGCCTTCGAGGTCGTCGATCCGGAAAGAGATGATGTAGATAGGCTCTTTCGCCTCGCGCTCCATGATCGTCGCGACCATGGTTCCATGATCGTAGCGCGGCCGGAATGCAGGGCGCGCCGGCGAGGCGCCGAAATCATATTCTTCCAACAGGACATTGCGCAGCTCGGGGGTGCGGGCGACCCCGCTGTCGATGATGGCGACGACCGGGACTTTCGGCGATGACTGTGTCTCGGGCGCTGCGACCGCGGCGCCGTTTTGGGCCTGCACGAGAACACATGCCCCCGCGAGCGCGAGGAACACCGAAGGAAACCGCAATTCGACCCCCACACGGCTTTTGCCGCAAGTCGTGATTGATCCCGCCGGCGAAACCGCCGGTGACGCCATTATCTATGCTATGAAAATGAACGCAAGTTTACCGTAAGGCACGGTTCATCTTAAAACTGGGGAAAAGGCGGGCGCGCGCCGGCCCGAGGCTGCGACTTGCCATTGCGGCCGCGTCCCCCTAGCGGCTGCGGCATCCCGCTCGCTTCGGAGTATTCGATGGTACCGCGCTATTCCCGCCCAGCCATGGTGGCGATCTGGGAGCCCGAGGCGAAATATCGCATCTGGTTCGAGATCGAGGCCCATGCGACCGAGAAGCTGGGCGAGCTGGGCGTGGTCCCGAAGAGCGCCGCCAAGGCGCTGTGGGACTGGTGGAAGACAAAGCCCCCGATCGACGTCGAAGCGATCGACCGCATCGAGGCGGTCACCAAGCACGACGTCATCGCGTTCCTCACCTGGGTATCCGAGCAGGTGGGTGACGAGGCGCGGTTCATGCACCAGGGCATGACCAGCTCGGACGTGCTCGACACCACCCTTGCCGTCCAGCTCGCGCGGTCAGCCGATATCCTGCTTGACGATCTCGACCACTTGCTTGCCGCGCTCAAGAGGCGCGCGCTGGAGCACAAGTACACCCCGACAATCGGCCGCAGCCACGGCATCCATGCCGAGCCGGTCACTTTCGGCTTCAAGCTCGCTCAGGCCTATGCCGAGTTCGCCCGCGGGCGCGAGCGACTGCAGGCGGCGCGGGCCGAAATCGCCACGTGCGCGATCAGCGGCGCTGTCGGCACATTCGCCAACATCGACCCCGCGGTGGAAGAGCACGTCGCGAAAGCGATGGGCCTGGCGCCCGAGCCCCTCTCGACCCAGGTCATCCCGCGCGACCGGCACGCAATGTTCTTCGCGACGCTGGGCGTGATCGCCAGCTCGATCGAGCGGCTCGCGACCGAGGTCCGCCACTTGCAGCGCACCGAGGTGCTCGAGGCGGAGGAATACTTCTCGCCCGGCCAGAAGGGCTCGAGCGCGATGCCGCACAAGCGCAATCCGGTGCTGAGCGAGAACCTCACCGGCCTCGCCCGCGTCGTGCGCGGGGCGGTGGTGCCGGCGATGGAGAACGTGACCTTGTGGCACGAGCGCGACATTTCACACTCCTCGGTCGAGCGGTTCATCGGCCCCGATGCCTGCATCACCCTCGATTTCGCCCTCGCCCGCCTGACGGGGGTGATCGACAAGCTGCTAGTCTATCCCGAGCGAATGCAGAAGAACCTCGATCGCATGGGCGGCCTCGTCCACTCGCAACGGGTGCTGCTGGCGCTGACCCAGGCGGGGCTGAGCCGCGAGGACGCCTACGCCGCGGTCCAGCGCAACGCGATGAAGGTGTGGGAGAGCGACGGCGCGCTGTCCCTGCTCGATCTGCTGAAGGCCGATCCGCAAGTGACCGCGGCCCTGTCGCCCGCGCAGCTCGAGGAGAAGTTCGATCTCGACTATCACTTCAGGCAAATCGACCGCATCTTCGAGCGGGTGTTCGGTGAAAGCTGAGGCTTAACGCGAGGCCGCGGCGCCCCCTTCCCTTCCGCCGCCAATCGCCCTAGCAGTCGCCTCATCGCAAGAGGGAGACGAAGTGCCATGCAAATCGTCCGCACGATCGTCTGGGTGCTGCTGCTGGTGGCCCTGCTGATCTTC
>DATJHD010000263.1:0-10987 GCA_035494275.1 Croceibacterium sp. | reverse complement strand
CGGCTGGGAAGGGGCGGAAGTGGTCATGTGGCTGATGATGCGCGGTGCGCTCAGCGAAGAGGTCGAGTGCACCCACCAGACCTATTTCCTGCCCTCGATGACCCCGATCGCGACCATGATCCTGGAGGAAAAGCCGGAGCCCGCGCCGCCGGAAAGCGACGAGGCGTTCCGCGAGCGGATGGAATGGGACTGGCGAGGCGCCTCCGAGCTCGAGGGCACCTACCCCTTCACCATCGAGCGCAGCGTGAAGGGCTTTCGCATCAACCACTTCCTTCACTCGCTGACCGACCCCGAGGTGCGCAAGGCGTTCCGCGAGAACGAGGAAGCCTGCCTCGCCGCCGCCGACCTTACGGACGAGGAGCGCGAGCTCATCCGCAGCCGCGACTGGATCGGCATGATCCGCTACGGCGTGATCTTCTTCATGCTCGAAAAGCTCGGCGCGGTGACCGGTGTCGGCAACATCCATATCTACGCCGCGATGAAGGGCATGAGCGTCGAGGACTTCCAGAAGACCCGCAACGCGGCGATCACGTACGGCGTGGGCGGCAAGGAAAAGTAGGGCCGGCCGTCAGGCCACCCGGCGCTCCCACTTGAGGTCGAGAAGCCGAGGCACCCGGCTTGCGGGGACCGGCTTGCTGAACAGGTAGCCCTGCACCGTCGTGCAGCCGTGGGCGCGCAGGGCTTCGACCTGTTCGGGTTCCTCGACGCCCTCGGCTGTCGTTTCCATGTCGAGCGCCGCGGCGAGGTCGGTGATCGCCTTGACCACCGCGCTCGCCTCGCGTTCGCTGAGCAGCTCGATGATGAACGAGCGATCGATCTTGATCTTGTCGAAAGGGAATTTGCGCAGGTAGCTGAGCGAGGAGAATCCGGTGCCGAAGTCATCGAGCGCGATGCGCACGCCCATCTGCTTCAGCCCATGGAGAATTTCGCGGACGCTCTCGCTGCTTTCCAGGAACAGGGACTCGGTGATCTCGACCTCGAGCCGATCAGGCGCGAGGCCCGAGGTGGCGAGCGTCTGAAACACGAGGTTGACGATCCCCGGCGTCGCAAATTGCACGGTCGAAAAGTTGACGGCCACGCGAATGTCGTCCGGCCAGGTCATTGCATGGCGGCACGCTTCCTTGAGAACCCACTCGCCGATCGGGACGATGAGCCCGCTTTCCTCGGCGATCGGGATGAAATCGAGCGGCGAGACCAGGCCCTTGGTCGGGTGGTTCCAGCGGATCAGCGCCTCGAATGCCGAGATACGGTTCTTCGAAAGGTTGAACAGGGGCTGGAAATAGAGCTCGAACTCGCCGTGAGCGAGCGCGGAGTGGAGGTCCATCTCGATGGCGCGGCGATTGTTGGCATCGGCATCGAGGTCAGCCGTGAAGCGGCGGTAAAGCCCGCGGCCGGCCGCCTTGGCGGCGTGAAGGGCGAGGTCGGCATGCTTTACGAGATCGTCGGCATCGAGCGCGTCGCCCGGCGCCTCGGCAATGCCGATGCTGGCGCCGGCCCGCAGGAAGTGACCGGCCACCGAGGCGGGCTGGGCAAGGGCCTCGATGAGCGCCGGGGCCAGCCGGGTCGCCGCGGCGCCATCTCCGGCGACCAGCACACAGAATTCGTCACCGCCGGTACGCGCCACGAACCGCCCGGCCGCGTTCTCGACCAGCCGCTGCGACGCCAACTTGAGCAGCTGGTCGCCGACACTGTGGCCGAGCGTGTCGTTGACCATCTTGAAGTTGTCGAGATCGATGCACAGCACGGCGAGTGCCTGACCGTTTTCGGCGATACCGGCGAGACGCCGGTCCAACTCCACGCGCAGCTGCAGGCGATTGGGAAGATCGGTCAGTGCGTCATGATAGGCCATGTGGCGTATGCGGTTCTCGCGGCTGACGATTTCGGCGGACATCGCGTTGAAGGTTCCGGTCAAGGTGCCGATCTCGTCCTGCGAGACGACCGGAAGTGTGGTGCGCTCGCCTTGCTCGAGCGCTTTTGCCGCCTGTTCGAGGGCCGCGATCGGACGGACGATGCGGCGTGCGACGCGCGTGCTGGCGAACGCGACGAACAGCAGGCCGAGCAGGCCTGCGATGACGACTGCCAGGCGCAGCGCGTCATACTCGGCAAGCGCATCGGCAATCGAGAAATTGAGCAGCAAGGCCGTGGTGGCAACGCCGTCCGATGAACCCAGGGGCCGCGCCAGCACCATGTTGCCGGCCATCCGCCCGGAAAGGTTCGTCGGGTTGCCGTTTGCGGCGGGCTTCATGCGCTTGAGCAGGGCGACCACGCCGCTGTCCGCCACCCGGCGGTCGGACTGATCGTAAATCCATTGCCCGCTGTCCGTGCGGCGGACGACAGAGGCCGTCAGGGGGACGGCGGAAAGGCCGCTCAGTTCCTTCATCTCGCCGCTGTCGATGCGGCGGCCGAGCACGAGCCAACCGATCAGGGCCGGGGCCCTGATCTCGGCCGCGACGGCCTGGTAGGTCGTGCCGTTGATCCTGAGAGCGCCCGAATGCCAGCCGGAATCGAGCTCGTCCCACAGCTCGCCGTCGTAAGGTGAATCCTGGTCCGGTCGCATACCGACGACGCGGCCGTCATACTTGACGACGAAGGCGTTCGGCAGGTCGATGCGCCCGGCGATGTTGGTCAGGGCGGAACGGATGGTCGCGTCATCGTCGGTGGCGACGGCCTCGCGGAAGCCAAAATCGAGCGCCAGCGGGCGGGCGACGCTGTCGAGCTCCTGCGAGCGCATCGACCAGATCCGGTCGATCACCTTGGCGCTCGAAATCAGTTCGGAGCGCACCTTGTGCTCGGCGCTGGTGGCGATCGCCCATTGCAGGCTCGCGGCGACCAGCAGCATGACGAGGCCGAACGTCGCCGAATACAGCGCCGTCATTCGCGATTCGAGCGAGCGGAAGCGGATCACCCGGAAGGCCCTCAATAGTCGTGGTTCATCGGCGCCGGATGGCGCAGCTTGACGGCGACCGGAACGGTGACGCTGGCGCCGGCCGCAACCGTGAGGGTCAGCTGGTTGGCCGGCGCGCGCAGGTGCGGATGCCACACCCGCAGCTCGACCGCGCCGTCGGGCGCGCCGTGCAGCACGGCCCGGCCATCCTTGCCGGTCTTGACGGCGAACGGGGTGTCGACGACGCGCACGAACGCCTGCATCGTGTCGTGGATGTTGCAGCCGAGGGCGACGACGCCGGTCTTGTCGAACGTGACGGAGCGGGTCTCGCCCTTTCCAAACAGCTTGAGCTCGAAAGTCTTGGCCGGCGAGAACGAGTAGACGTGGTGCCGGAACGGATCGAGGTTGGTGAACTCGATCGACGAGCCGACCGGAACGACCAGCACGAAGGGCACGAACATCGTGTTCTTCTGGTTGATCGTAAAATGGCCGGGAGCCGGGGCGCGTCCCGGCGCGTCGAGGATCGCCACCGCGTCCTCGACCGGGTGACCGGAGGCGTCCTTGACCATCACCGTAATGTCGCGGGCATGCAAGCCGGCAGGCAGCGCGAGCGCGGCGATGGCGAAGAGGAGGCGGGCGGAACCGGTCATTGCCTAAAATCCAAGCCTTAGTGCTGTTTGCAGCTGAGTCTGGTTCTGCCAGGAGGCGACCGAGCCGTTGGTCAATCGGGCGGGCCTTGTGCTTTCGACATGCAGGAGTTCGACGATCGCGTCGGCGAAATGCGTGAGCGGATGCTTGTACGCGAGCATGCCCGCCCAACCGTGTTCGTTGTTGTTGTCGCTGGCGACGAAGGAGTTGTCGTGAGTCCTGAACCAGTCGCCGCGGGCGGTCAGCTTGCCGCCAGCTAGCTCGCGGCTGAAAAGCAGGTAAGCGGCGGCGAAATCGACATCGGCCGGATAGCCGAACGGCGTGCTTGGCCCGACTTGCGTGTTACCCCACAGCACTTGCGCCCTCGCCACGGTGCGCTGGCCGAGCGAAACCATGGCCCCGGCATTCCAGAATCGCGTGCGCCAGGCCGTCTGCAAGTCATGGCCGGACCGGCGGTCGCCGCGGTTGTCGTAGCGAAACAGGTTGACGCTGGCCGGCCAGGGTGTCTGCCAGTCGAGACGGGCATAGTAACCGGGCCGGCCATCGAGCTCCCAGAAGGAATTGGTGATCTGGCTCTGGTACGGGGCGATCGCCGGGCTGAGCGGAGGCAAGGGGAAATGGCCCCACACGGTCGCTCGCATGTCGTGCAGCGCCCAGCCTCTGTAAGTCAGCAAGGTCCCCGAGGTGTCGTCATGGTCGAACACCGCGGCGGTGAGCGCGATTTGCTGGTTACTGAAGCGGTGCTCGACCTTGGCTTCGAAGGCGAGGACCTTCACTTCCTCGGAGACCCAGCTGTTCGCCGCCGAGGGCGTGATGCTGTCGGTTACCTGCCAGGTGGAGCCGCCGTGCTCCTGCGAGATCGGCGGCCAGAATACGCCCGCCCGGGCCGAGAAACGGGTTGACGCCGGGCCGGAGCGATAGCTGAGAAAGGCCTCGTTGAGATCGATATCGGTCGATTGCCCGGCCTGGTGCGTCACGCTGACGAGGCCCGAGAGGGCGAACGAGAACTGCGGTTTCCAGGCGATGTCGGCGGAAGCGACCTGACCTCGCGCCTCGCTATCGTTGGTGTCGCCGCCATAACGCAACTTGCCGAAGCCGCCGTCGAGCCATGACATCTCGCCGTCGACGGCACTCGCGCGCAAGTCGATGCTGCCGTCGAAAGCCTGCGGACCGAAAACGCCGTCTGGCCGAGCCGACGCTGCCTGCGGCCAGGCGATGCCGGTGCCCAGCAACGCCATGATGCCGATCGCGGACTTGCTGCGGACGCCCCACATGAAACGCGCGATAGCGGCTCATGGTGAACAATTCGGAAAGAATACTTATGCCAAAGCCCGGCCGCGAAGGGTGCGGGCGGGCAGGGGACGCAGCGTCAAAGGCCGAACGCGTCTCCGCCAGGACCGGGATCCGCGGAGTCCGCGGGAGCGCCGACGATGATCGAGATCGTGCCGTCCGGCGCAATCTCGACGCGGTAGGATTGCAGGCCCGCCTGCTCGGCCGCTGCAACCGCTCGCCTTACGTCGCTCTGGCGCCAAGGCTTCCTGGGGCCGCCCGCGGTTTCCTCCGGCGCGCCAGCGCCATCGTCAGGCATGATGGCGAAAGGACCAACGACGTCTGCATGGCCGGCCCGCGGCCAACGACGCAACATCTGCGCCTTGATTTGAATCGGAACCATGCACCTCCCCCGGCATGGGAGCCCGACTAGCCTGGGCTATCGAACCTCTCCTCATCCAGAATACCGATCGGCACCCCGGTTCTTCCCCTACCGTCGCGATCATGCCTTGCGACAAATCAACCGGCAAGCGTTCGCGAGACAATTTGCGACATTTTTGGGTTTGAAGTCTTTCGAAGCATCGCCTTTTACCTAACGATCGTTAGGATTTACGGCTGCTCGGACGTGCCCCCACCCACCAGCGAGAGCGCCGACCTGGGGCGCGGCGTGGCCGATGCGCTGCGGCTCGTCGATCAATTCCAGCGCGCGCTGCGGCGACGGGACCGGGCAGAGATCGTCGATCGGCTGCGGCAGCTGGTTGCCGTGCGGGCGCCGATGGCGGGGCAGTGGCTGCAGCTCTCGCTGATGGCGCTCGATCTGGGCGAGGTCCGGCTCGGCCTCGAAGCGATTGATCTCTACGTCGAGAGCGCGGGTGGAGATCCGCCGGCCCTGATCAAGAAGTTCAGCGTGCTCGCCCGAATCGGCCGATTTGACGAAGCGCTCGCGCTGATAAGGACGATCCCGCAGACCCAGCCCGATCCGTACACCTACGCCCTCTCGCGCGGCGCAGCCGCGCTCAACGCCGGTGAGAGCGCCGAAGCCCGGCAGTGGCTCGAGGAGGCGACGAGGACGCGGCCGCATTCGGGCTCGGCATGGCATTCGCTCGCCCAGCTGGTGGATTTCGCGAACGAGCCCCAGCTCGCCGCCCGGTCGCTTGCGGCGGCATCGACCGTGCCGGGCGCGCCCGCGGCCGAGCGCGCGCTTTTCCACTATGCGCTCAGCAAGATGCATGCCGATCGTGGGGATCACCGCAATGCCTTTGCTGCGGCCGCGCGGGCGGCGCGCGAGACAAGATCGCTTTTCCCCTATGACCGCGCGCTGGACCGGCAGATCGCGCTCGAGGCCGTGAGCGGCTACGATTCCGCGCGCATTGCTGAAACCGCCCGCCGGCAAAGCGAGCCCACGGGCCGTTCGATCTTCGTGATGGGCTTGCCGCGGACGGGCACGACGCTGGTGGAACAGGTGCTCACCAGCCATAGCGAGGTGTCGGATGGCGGCGAGCTCGACCTCCTTCGGTTGCTGGTGCACGATGTCGGCAATGCTTCCTATTCCGCGCTCGAAGGCTACGTGCAAAAGGCCGGCGCGTCCTCGCTCGCGCGGCTCTGGGACCATCTCGTCGGCGAGCGCTTCCCTCATCCCGGGCGTGTCGTCGACAAGACGACCGACACCCCTCGCAAGCTCGGCATTGCCGCGTCGGTGCTGCCCGAAGCCCCGCTCATCTGGCTGAAGCGAGACCCGCTCGATTGTGCCTGGTCATGCTTTCGCACCGCGTTCATGGCGGGCATCAGGTGGAGCAACGATCTCCGCGACATGGCGTTCTATTTCCAGCTCGAAGACAGGCTGCTCGCGCGCTGGCAGCAAATCCTCGGTGAGCGGCTTCTGGTCGTTCCGTTCGAGGAACTCGTGACGGAGCCCGAACGCTGGATCCGCGCGATCCTCGCGCACTGCGGGCTCGCGGAAGAGCCCCAGGTGTTCGCGCCGCACGAAAACCGTCGCACGGTAATGACCGCCAGCGTCATGCAAGTTCGGCAGCCGATCAACCGTCGGGGAATCGGCTCGGCGGAACCCTATCGCGCCTATCTCGAGCCGTTCACAAAAGCCTATTGCGGTTGACCATCGCCGGGCCGCCAGTTCGGCGGCGCAAGCGTGAAACCGGAAAACTTGAAACCGGGCGTGACGACGCAGGAGACGAGCGTGTAGCCTTCCGTTCCCGGGAGCGGCACCGCCGACTGCCATTCGTGCGCGCCGACCACCACCTGCGGGCTGTCGCCGGCGATCACGTCGGGGCCGAGCCGGGCTTCGCGCACCGGGCCCTTTGGGGAGACGGCGAGCGACAGCAGCAGCGGGTCGCCGGCGTGCCACAGCCAGATCTCGGCGGCATCGACCTTGTGCCAGTGGCTTTGCTGGTGTCCTTCGAGCAGGAAATAGATGGCACTGGCCTGCGATCGCTCGCCTTCTTCGGCCGGCGCGCGCCAGACTTCGCGGTACCAGCCGCCTTCCGGGTGGGGCGAAAGACGCAGCTCCTCGATCAGGGTCTTGGCTGTCCTCATTCGATCCACCCGCTCTTCGTGCCGTACGGCAGGAACGCGCCCATCGCCTCCACCGATACGATCCTGCCGTCGATGATCTTGAAGATTTCGCCCGCCTGCATGTTCGACGAATTGCGACCGAGCGGCAGGCTGGTCACGCCGGGCACGCCGAATATCGGCACCGGCGAGGCCCGGCCGGGATGCTGGAACATCGGGAAGGCGAAGACCAGTCCCTTCTCGACATCGACCACCTCGTAGCGGCGCGGCCACAGGCGGCCGATGTAATCCATCACGTGCGTGTCGAGCTGGGCGTCGCAGTTGAGCGAGCCGATGTATTGCATCGCCGCGTCGGCCTCTTTCGAACCGAGCGGAACCGGCCATGGCTTTGGCGGCGAGTTGGAGGTCGTCTGCATCCCGTTCTCGTGCCGCACGCAGTGGGCGGCGAAAGGTGCGAGCTTGCCGTTCGCGTGCTCGACCGCCTCGAAGTAGGAATCGGTGATGTCGACCAGCTTCTGCCGATCCGACCGCTCGGACGCCGGTACATCGGCGAGGAACTCGGGCCTCGGCGTCGTGAGGTTCGCCAGCGCTGCCGGGCGGATCGGGTTGGTCGTCAGGACATGCTCGATCTCGGTTATCTCGCCGTTCACCACTTTCAGCCGAATCGCGGCGATTACCGGATTGCCCCACGCCTGCATCAAGGCCATCAGGCCAACTTCCCCGTTCGGCACGTCGACGGCAAAGATCCTGAACGTCGTCGGTGCCTGGCTGGCCGAGATCCACATCCCTTCCTTGCCGATCTTCAGCGGCATGGTGTTCTCGGTGAAGCGGGCGTCCCGGTTTAGCGGCAGCCCCGACGGGTCGTGTCGCACGAGGGCAGCGACGTACCGATCCATGATCCCGGTTAAACAGGCGCGGTTGCATTCGGGTGCTATCGCACCACCGTCGGCCCGCGCAGGGGCGGCGCCCAGGGAGGCTGCAAGCGACCCGGCCAGAAGGGCCCGCATGATCATCGTCTGCTTCCACCCCCCGCGCATTTTGCAGAAGCTGTCCAATACCGGGGCGCTCGTCAATCGCTTGCTGTCGGATCCTTGCGCGCTAACCGGCCGAAGCAGGGGATGACGGCACGCGGCGCGAGCGCCTTGCCGGCCACGCCCGCGGCCAAAGTGGCCTTGTTCTTGGCGGCCCCGGCGCGCGGCAGGTTCTCGGGCCGGCTGCGGGAAGGCCGCCAAGGCTCAGGTCTCGACGATCTCTACGCCGTGCCAGAAGGCTATCCGGTCGCGGATCTGTTCGGCCTTCGGCTTGGGATCGGGATAGTACCAGGCGGCGTCTTCGTTGCGCTCGCCGTCAAGATCGATGGTGTAGTAGTGCGCGGTGCCTTTCCACGGGCATTCGGTGGTCGTCTTGCTCTCTTCCAGCACAGACGTGTCGACGTCCGCGCGGGGAAAGTAGTGATTGCCTTCGACGACCACGGTCTCGTCGCTGTGGGCGATTACCTGGTCGTTCCAGATCGCTTCGACAGCCATTCGACGCTTTCCTTTCGCCGAACCCTCGGGCCAGAATATCGCATGAAAGACGGTTCGGTTCCTCGCGCGGACAGGTTATGCCGCGAACATGAGCATCAGGACGGGCATCGGCGGCTGGGTCTATCCGGACTGGCGCAAGGGAAACTTCTATCCTGACGGCCTGCCCCAGAAGAACGAGCTGCAATGGGCCTCGCGGCATGTCGGCGCGATCGAGATCAACAGTACCTATCGCAGTCTGCAAAAGCCGGGGAGCTTCCGAAAGTGGCGTGAACAGACCGCGGACGGGTTCGTCTTTGCAATCAAGGGCTCGGCCTATATCAGCAACCGCAAGGTGTTGGCGAGCACCAGCGAAGCGATGGTCAAGTTCTTTGCCCAGGGGCTGGACGAGCTGGGCGACAAGCTCGGGCCGATCCTCTGGCAGCTGATGGCAACGAAGCGGTTCGACGCAGACGACATCGCCGACTTCTTCGATCTGCTGCCGCGCCAGCTGAACGGCCGGCCGCTGCGCTACGTGATCGAGGTCGGCCACGAGAGTTTTGCATGCGATCAATTCCTCGACATTGCGCGCAAGGCCAATGTCGCCGTCGCCTATGTCGAGCAGGAAGGCCGCGTCCGGATCGCCGAGCGCACGGCCGATTTTGCATACCTGCGGTGCAAGAACCTCAGGAGCAATTTCCGCGCGGGCTATCCGCCGAAGGACATCGAGCGGATCGCGAGCCTTTGTCGCGAGTGGGGTCGTCGCGGGGACGTTTACAGCTTCATGATCAACGGCTGCAAATCGAAGGCTCCGGCTGCCGCCATGGCGCTTGCGAGTGCCATCGTCCGCTAACAGCAAGACGCCGCACGCCGATAAATGACCGTAGTGGGTGGCAAGCTGACATCCAAGTGCGGGGTCCTGATAGGTGGGTAGGCAGTTGTGCTGACCCTCGGAAAGCCGCGATAGTCCGAACGCGAAGTCGCCAGATGTTAACTACGCATTTTGAATTGCAATGTCAGCCAGAAAGCCGACCAACGAACATCCGACCGTGACGCCGACGATCCACCAATAAAGGCTAAGGGTCCCATACTTGGCGACGAGCGCCTTCCAGCGAAACAAGACTGTGTAAAGGCAGAAAAGCAATCCGATCGCTGCACCCATCTGCGAAAACATCGAGTGCCTCCTCCCCCGCTTCGCTGTCACAAAGCTCGAAGCCCCATGATATCCACCATCGAAAACGTCCCCAAAGGGTCCCTTGCGGCTGGTCGGCTATCCGTCATCAATCCTTCGGCGGTCCCGCTGTGGAGATGTCGAGCCCGACCGGACGGGCGACTGCATCGAGGTGCTCGCCGCGCAGGGCATCTTCATTGAACGAGCGAAGCGCGAGTGTATCTTTGAGATTAAAATCCTGCTGCATCTGCAGGTTGAGGAGCTGAACCACGGCATCGCGGCATAATCCCGGGTCACGCAGCCCACGGCGCATCGCCTCGACCCGTGCGCCTGCGACCGCGCGCTCCGTATAGATTGCGTTGATCCCCGGCATCATGAGGTCCTTGAAGGTGTTGACCTTGAAGTAGCTGTCCCTCAACTCGGCGGGCAGAAGGGGAAGCAAGGCACCATCCCGCACGCCGATCCAGGCGTGGTCGCTGGGAACGAGCCAAACTGACTGCACGACCGGAACGAGCCGGTCGGGCCTGCTCGCGTTGCCGCAATCGTCCAGCGCCGCAAGGTCGGTCTCGACACTCGCCTGCGACCGCTGCAGTCCGACTACATTCGCGTCGAAAGCGCTGCGGTTTTCGTTACTCTCGGCGTGAAGGGCGGCGATCGCGTCGTGCACTTGCGAGCGGTGGTGCAGCGCCTCGATCGCCTGCTCAGCGGCGAGCGCGATCAGCACGCCGATGACGATGATCCCCACCTCGCCGATGAACTCGCGCCAGCCATGAAGCGGTTTGGGAAGGTGGATGTGCATTGGCCCCCGTCGCGATGAAAGTTACCAGAGACCGCAATGTCTGCAATGGGTCGCGTGCTGCCGGTCCGATGTGGGTGATGGGGTGGACGCCCCCCGACGGCATCTATGTGCCAAGATGGTGGTGTTGCACGACCATCTGAGAGGGAGGCGTCCATGGACGAAGTTACCACGATCGGGCTCGACATCGC
>DATJHD010000262.1:0-2524 GCA_035494275.1 Croceibacterium sp. | reverse complement strand
CTGGCGGTGACGATGTCGGCTTTCGTCCAGCTCCCGCGATTGAGCTGGACCGGCTTCACCGGCACCGGCTGGGTCGGCGAATACCACTCGCCCGGCACGTCACCCTTCGCGACCGGCCGCTCGACGACCCCGAACACGGGTTTGCCCGTCTCGCGGTTGAGGATGTACATGAAGCCCGGCTTGCCCGTTTCGGCGAGCGCGGGGATCGTCCTGCCGTCCTTGTGGATGTCGAACAGGACCGGCGGCGCGGGCAGGTCCCAGTCCCACAAGTCGTGGTGGATGGTCTGGAAGTGCCACTTGTACTTGCCGGTCTCGGCATCGACCGCGACGATCGAGTTGCCGAACAGGTTCGCGCCCGGCCGGTCGCCGCCGTAGTAGTTCGGCGACGGGCCGCCGATCGTCATGTAGAGCGTGTCCGTCCTTGGATCGGCGGTCGTGTACCAGATCCACATGTTGGCGCCGGAGCGGCCTTTCCAGCCGTCGTCGAGCCAGGTTTCATGGCCGACCTCGCCGGGTTGCGGGATCGTGTGGAACTCCCACAGTTTCTTGCCCGTGCGCGCGTCGTACGCGCGGCTGTCGCCGCTCGGCCCGTGAGGCATCTCGGCGGTGCTCGCACCGACGACGAGGACGTTGCGAAACACCGACGGCGGGTAAGGATAAGGCGTGCCGTCGATCTTCGAGACGCCGTTGTCGCCGTAAGTCGCATCGACCTCGCCCGTCTTGGGATCGAGCGCGGTGATTTCCGAGCCGGTCGAATAGAAGATGCGCGGGCCCATGGTGCCGTCGCCCGGCCACCAGCTGACCCCCCGGCGGACGAGGCCCTTGACCGGATGGCGCCACAGCTGCCGGCCACTGTCCGCCTCGAGCGCGACGACGGCGTTGCCGGTCGGAAAGTACATCACGTTGGCGATCACGATCGGCACCGTTCCGCCGAGCACCGCCGCCCCGCCGTCCGGCCGCAGGCGAAAGCTCCACGCCTGCTTAAGGTTCTTGACGTTGCTCGTGTTGATCTCGGTCAGCGGGGAGTAGCGGTCGCCCGAAAGGTCGCGCGCGTATTTCGGCCAGTCGCCCGGCGCCGGCCTGTCGCCCGCCTGCGCCAGCGCGGCGACCGGCAACGCGGCAGCGATGAGCGACATGGCAACGCGGCGACCCATTCATCTTCCCCTCACTTTCAAGGATTCGGGCGAAGGCTAGCCTCCCCTCAGTGACGGGGCAAGATAGTTCCCAGGTGAAATCGTTTACTTCGAGAACGAATGGGCGCGGTCGCAAGCAATGGCTGGCGCGCGGCAGGGTTCACGCGCTAGGCGAACGCGCAGCGATTCTCCTGGAGCCAGCATGAGCAAGATCGTCCCGGTTGTCCTGTGCGGCGGCAGCGGCACGCGCCTGTGGCCGCGCAGCCGCAAGTCGAAGCCCAAGCCGTTCCTGCCGCTGATCGGCGAACGAACGATGTTCGAGGCGACGCTCGCGCGCTGCAGCGATCCCGCGCAGTTCGACGCCCCGGTGATCGTTACCGGGACCCTGCATCTCGATCATGTCGAGGAGCAGTCGCGCAACTTTCCGGGCGCGACGGTCATCGTCGAGCCCGAGGCGAAGAATACCGCCGCGGCGATCGCGCTGGCCGCCGAGCGCCTGCCGCCGGACGCGGTCATGCTTGTCTGCCCGAGCGACCACCACATCGCCGACGAGCCGGCCTTCCGCGCCGCCGCGGCCGCAGCGGCGAAGCTCGCCGCCGAAGGCTTCCTCGTCGCCATCGGCATCCAGCCGACCGCGCCTGAGACCGGTTACGGGTACATCAAGCGCGGCGCGCCGCTCGAGGGCGGCTACCGGGTGGAGCGGTTCGTCGAGAAGCCGGACCTCGTGACGGCCCGGGGCTTTCTCGCCGACGGCGGCTACAGCTGGAACGGCGGCATCTTCGCGTTCGCGGCCGGGCGGTTGCTCGCCGAGCTCGCGCGTCATCGCCCGGCCCTCGCCGCGGCGGTGAAAAGTTCGGTCGTTCTTGGGCGCGCCGATGGGCGCCGGTTCCATCCCGATGCCGCGGCGTTCGCCTCGATCGAGGCCGAATCGGTCGATTACGCGGTGATGGAGGAGACCGACCACGCTGCCACCGTGCCCGCCTCGATGGGCTGGTCGGACATCGGTAGCTGGGCGGCGCTGCGCGACGCCACCGACCGCGATCGTGACGGCAACTCCGTGCGCGGCCGGGCCGAGCTGGTCGGCTGCTGCGGCGTGTTCGTCGACACCGACGGCCCGCGGGTTTCCGTCATCGGCCTCAGCGACGTCGCCATCGTCGTCGACGGCGACGAGGTGCTGGTGACGACGATGGAAGGCGCGCAGAAGGTCGGCAAGCTCACCGGCGCGGCGAAGCAGTAGCCGGGCGAGGGAGGAGGCGAGCGATGGACAAGCCGCTGATCGTCCAGACCATCCAGCTGGCGCTGACGCCGGTGTTCATGCTGGTGGCGATCGGCAACATCATGAACATCCTCTCCACTCGCCTCGCGCGCATCGTCGATCGCTCGCGCATCCT
>DATJHD010000261.1:0-14980 GCA_035494275.1 Croceibacterium sp. | reverse complement strand
CGCGCGGCGGTCGATCCGGCCCATGATCCCGAAATCGATCGCCACGATCGTGCCGTCGGGCCGCACGAACAGGTTCCCCTGGTGCATGTCGGCGTGGAAGAACCCGGCGCTGATCGCCTGGGTCAGGAAGGCCAGCACGAGGCGGCCGGCGAGCGCCGGCAAGTCGTGCCCCGCGGCCTTGAGCGCCTGGGTGTCGCTGATCTTGATGCCGTCGATCCACTCGATGGTCATGACCCGGCCGTTGGTGCGGTCCCAGTCGACCGAGGGGATGCAGTAGCCGGCGAAGCCGCGCATGCTTTCGGCAAGCTCGCTGGCCGACGCGGCCTCGCGCCGCAGGTCCAGCTCGCGGTTGGTCCAGCGCTTGAAATTGGCGATCGTCAAGCGCGGGCGCAGCCGCTTGGCCTCACCGCCCAGCGCCTCGAGATGTGCCGCGGCCCACTCATACGTCGAGATGTCGCGCGCAAAGCGCTCGCGAATCCCCGGGCGCAGGACCTTCACCGCGACCTGCACGCCGTCGGTGGTCACCGCGCGGTGGACTTGTGCGATGGAAGCCGACCCCACCGGCACCGGATCGATCTCGGAGAACAGGTCCCCGACCGGCCGGTCGAAGCTGCGGGCGATCTCGGCGCACACCGCCTCGAACGACACCGGCGGCAGGTCGTCCTGCAGCGTTAGAAGATTGCGCGCCGCCTCTTCTCCGACGAGATCGGGCCGGGTGGCGAGCGACTGCCCGAGCTTGATCGCGGCCGGGCCGATGTCCTGGAAGGCGGCGGCGTAGTCGGGTGTCCTGGGCTGTATCGTGCCGATGCGCGCGACGCGGCACAGCCGCTTGACCGGCTGCGGGGTGTTCGGGTCGCGCTCGATGCCACGCAGCGCGCCGTGCCGCGCCAGCGCCCTGCCCCACTTGAGCAGCCGCCAGATGTGAACCGAGGGGCGGGTCACCTGACCCTCAGACCTTCCAGCCTGAATGGATGGCCACAAGCCCGCCCATGATCGGCTCGACCTTGGTGCGCGCGAACCCTGCCTCGCGGATCATGGATTCGAACTCGGGCATCGGCGGGAAACGGCGGATCGATTCGACGAGATAGCGATAGCTGTCGGCATCGCCGGCGATGGCCTTGCCGATCCGCGGGACCAGCTCGTGCGAGTAGGCATCGTAGGCGTCCTTGAAGCCGGGCCACTCGGTGGTCGAGAACTCGAGGCAGAAGAACCGTCCGCCGAACCTCAGCACGCGGTGCGCTTCGGCCAGCGCCTTGTCGATGTGCGTCACGTTCCTGATGCCGAACGCAATCGTGTAGGCATCGAACATCCGATCGGGGAAAGTCAGCTCCTCGCCGTTCTGGCGCGACCAGACGAGGCCGTCGATGCCGCGCTTCAACGCCCGCTCGATTCCGACGTCGAGCATGTCCTGGTTGATGTCCGACACGGTCACTTCGGCACCGCAATCCGCGAGGCGAAAGGCGATGTCGCCGGTGCCACCGGCCATGTCGAGGATCGCCTCGCCCGGCTGCGGCTTGACCCTGCGGACGAAGCGGTCCTTCCACAACCGGTGGAGGCCGCCGGACATGGCGTCGTTCATGATGTCGTACTTGCGGGCGACGCCCGAAAACACCTCGCCGACGCGCCGCGTCTTTTCCGTCGGATCGACGTCTTCGTAGCCGAAGGATACCTGATCGCTCATAGCGGCTCCTCTAGCGGTGCGCTTTGCGCAGCGCCAGAACCGCCATGCGCGCGCCGGCCGGCCAGAGATAGGACAATCCCCAAAAGGATCAGCACCATGCCGACGAAATGGTATCTGTGGAGCTTCTCGCCGAGCAGCGCGGCGGAGAGGAACGCGCCGAAGATCGGCATCAGCGTGATCGCGAGGCCGGCGCGAGCGGGGCCGACGATCTCCGTGGCCGAATTGAAGATGAAGTACGACACGATCGACGGCAGCACAGCGACGTACGCGAACGCGCCGATCACGCCGGGCGTGAAGGCGATCCGCTCGCCGCTGATGAGGTCGTCGGCAAAGAACGGCGCCATCGCTAGCGCGCCGATCAGGAAGGTCGTCGCGAGAAAGCTCGCCGCCGAGATGGCCGGCTTCAGGCGCAGCAGCACGGTGTAGAGCGACCACACGACCACCGCGATGAGGATCAACACGTCACCGAGGCCGAAATGCAGCCGCAGCGCTTGCGCCGGGTCGCCTGCGAACACGATGGCGGCGACGCCGAGAATCGAGCTGACCACGCCGAGATTCTGCAGCGGCGGACTGCGCACACCGAAGAACAGCCGGTCGAAGACGACGACACAGGCGGGGATCGCCGCCTGCAGCAGCAGGCCATTGGTCGCGGTGGTGTATTGCAGCCCCGAGTAAAGAAGGGCGTTGAACGCGCCGACGCCTAGGAGTCCGAGCAACACGATGGGCTTCCAAGCTGCCCGCACCGCGGGCCATTCTCGCCGCAACCCGCGCCACGCGAACGGCAGCAGGATCGCCGAGGCGCCGGCCCAGCGCACGAACGCCAGCGTCAGCGGCGCGACGTCATGGCGAACCGCGCGGCCGACGATCGAATTCCCCGCCCACAGCACCATCACCAGCGCGAGCAGGGCAAAGGCGCGGAACTGGCGGGAGTCGGCGGACATGGCGCGCTGCCCCTTACGGGCCCGCTTCCAGCTTGGCGATGACAGAATCGCGGCTTACGTCTAACGGCCGCAGTCCATGCCCGAGCTTCCCGAAGTCGAAACCACCGTGCGCGGCCTTGCCCGTTATCTCGAAGGGGAGCGGCTCGAGCATGTCGCCCTTTTTCGCCCGGACATGCGTTTTCCGTTCCCCGAGGGGTTCGTCCAGCGCCTGGCCGGCTCGCGGGTGACGGCCGTCGGCCGCCGGGCGAAGTACGGCCTGCTTCACACCGACCGCGACGAGACGGTCGTCTTTCACCTGGGCATGAGCGGGCGCTGGCGCATCGATCCTGACGCGCTCGGCAAGCATGATCACGTCATTCTCGAAACAGCCGACCATCGGTTCGCTCTGTGCGACCCGCGCCGCTTCGGCTTCGTCGACCTCGTGCCGACCGCCGAGCTGGACGCGTGGCCGCCGTTCGCCGCCATGGGCCCCGAACCGCTCGGCGCCGACCTGACGGCCGGGCATCTCAAGCACGCCCTCGTCGGGCGCAAGCAGGCGATCAAGTTGCAGCTGCTCGACCAGCGCATCGTCGCCGGGCTCGGCAACATCTATGTCTGCGAAGCGCTTTACCGGGCCGGAATCGACCCGCGAAAGCCGGCCGGAAAGGTTTCGCTCAAGGCGCTCGCGCGGCTGGTCGACGCGATCCGCGACGTGCTGCGCGAGGCGATCCAAGCCGGAGGGTCGTCGTTGCGCGATTACGCGCGGCCGGACGGCGAACTCGGCTATTTCTCCAAGCGGTTCGCCGTCTACGACCGCGAGGGAGAGCCGTGCGGGCGGGGTGATGGAGGGACGATCGGGCGCATCGCCCAGGGGGGCCGAAGCACTTGGTATTGCGCGAGATGCCAGCGCTGAAGCGGGCCGGCTGCATCCTCTCCATAGCGCCCGCGGCATGCCGCAAGCGACGCCGATAGCTGTAGCTCGTTGCGGGAGATCGGGACGGCGTGCGCGCCTCTCGGCCGCGCCTCGTCCCGGCAGCGATTGACGATTCGCGCACCTGCCGCTAAGGGCGCCGCTTTCCGGCGAGGTCGTGGACTTCGCCGATCCAACGAAAGCACGATTATCGCGGCTGCGCGCCAAGCGGCCCGACAGAGGAACAGACATGGCCAATACGCCGCAAGCCAAGAAGCGCATCCGCCGCAATGCCAACCGGGCCGAGATCAACGGCGCCCGCGTCAGCCGCATCCGCAACTTCGTCAAGAAGGTCGAGACGGCGATCTCGGGCGGCGACAAGAAGGCCGCGGCCGAAGCGCTGAGGCAGGCCCAGCCGGAACTCGCCCGCGGAGTCGCTCGCGGGGTGCTTCACAAGAACACCGCGTCACGCAAGCTGAGTCGGCTGAGCAAGCGAGTCGCGGCGATGTGATTCGCCGTTAAGGACGTTTGCGCAAGAACGGAATCGGAACAGGGCCGGCGCCAAAATCGCCGGCCTTTTTTGCATCTGCGAAACGCCCGCGCGGCGCCATGCAAAGAGTGTAGGATTTTCCGCGATTCGCACGCGTTGCCATGCACAAACCCGCAGAAAACAGCGGTTTCAACGCAAGCCTGCGGGGTTCAGCCGAGTCAAGACTCAATATTTCAGATTTTTTGCACCACGCCCCCTTGCCCTGCAGCGCAAGCCGTTCGAAAGAACGTCTCACGGGCTGCGGCATTACTGCCTCGGCTCTCTACAGTGAGATGACGATTTGGCGTGCGCCGCCCCTGCTCAAAACGGGGATTCCGGCGAGGGGCGGAGCTTTTTCCGGCGTGGCGCATCGTCTGGGGGTTTGGTCGCTTTTGACGGGGCGGGAGCATGATTCGCATCGGATCGCATGCCGGGCATTCGGCGACGGGTGGGGAGAACCGCAAGGTGGGGCAGATCGAGGATCAGGAAGCCGTTGACCTCGCCGCCGACTGGGCGGACATCAGCCAGGGTCTGCGCAAGGACCTCGGTCACCAGCTTTTCAGCCAGTGGATCAAGCCGATCCAGCTCGGCGGGTTCTGCAAGGAGACGGGCACGCTCGACCTGTTCCTGCCGACCGAATTCTCGGCCAACTGGGTGCAGGACCGTTACCAGGATCGCCTGAGCCTGGCGTGGAAGATCGCCCGCGGCGAAGTACGCAACGTGCGCATCGGCGTGCACCCCGGCCGCCGCAAGCTCGGCGACATCGACCTGCGCGGGCAGGACGGCTTCGGCCACCGCGCGGCGAACGATGCGGTGCCCGGCATGGCCATGGCTTCGATCGGCGAGCACGGCTTTACCAGCTCGGTCGGGCTCGACCCCTCGCTGACCTTCGCCGCGTTCGTCACCGGCACCACGAACGTGCTCGCGTTCAACGCCGCCGAGCGCATGTCGAAGACCGAAACGCCGCAGTTCTCGCCGCTCTACCTCAAGGCCGCCACCGGCCAGGGCAAGACGCACCTCTTGCACGCGATCGGTCACGCCTACCTGCAGGCGCACCCGAGGGCGCGCATCTTCTACTGCAGCGCCGAGCGCTTCATGATCGAGTTCGTCCAGGCGCTGCGCCAGAACGAGATGATGGAGTTCAAGGCCCGCCTGCGCGCGTTCGACCTGCTGCTGGTCGACGACATCCAGTTCATCATCGGCAAGGCCGCCGCGCAGGAAGAGCTGCTCTACACGATCGACGCGCTGCTTGCCGAGGGCAAGCGGCTGGTGTTCGCAGCCGACCGCGCGCCCCAGGCGCTGGACGGCGTCGAGCCGCGCTTGCTGTCGCGCCTCTCGATGGGCCTCGTCGCCGACATCCAGCCGGCCGACATCGAATTGCGCCGCTCGATCCTCGAATCGAAGCTCACCAAGTTCGCCCCGCTCGAAGTGCCGGCGGACGTGATCGAGTTCCTCGCCAGGACCATCAACCGCAACGTGCGCGAACTGGTTGGTGGCCTCAACAAGCTGATCGCCTACGCGCAGCTGACGGGGCAGGAAGTCAGCCTGCAGCTCGCCGAAGAGCAGCTGACCGACATCCTCTCGGCCAATCGCAAGCGCATCACGATCGACGAGATCCAGCGCACGGTGTGCCAGTTCTACCGCGTCGATCGCTCGGAGATGTCGAGCAAGCGCCGCGCGCGCGCCGTCGTCCGGCCGAGGCAGGTGGCGATGTACCTCGCCAAGGTGCTGACGCCGCGCAGCTATCCCGAGATCGGCCGCAAGTTCGGCGGTCGCGACCACTCGACGGTGATCCACGCGGTGCGGCTGATCGAGGACCTGAGGAAGCGCGACGCCGACATGGACGGCGATGTGCGCAGCCTTTTGCGCCAGCTCGAGAGCTGACGTGACGGGAGCGGGCGAGGCCGGAGTCGATCACATCGTCGACGGCCTCGCCTGTCGCGTTGTCAAGGGAACGCACTCGGGCAAGGGGGGCACGGTCCAGGACCGCCAGACGAGCAAGAGCGGCCACGTGACCATCACAGTGCGACAGGCGAACGGAGTTTGCTTCAAGACACTCGCCCGAAACGTCGTCCCGGCTTAAGCCGCGCCTTGTCGTAGGCCGCGCGCCGCCCTAGCTGCATCGCATGGCTCTCCCCCCCGATCGCCTCGATCGTTTCGCGCGCCATATCGTGCTGCCGGAAATCGGCGGCGTGGGTCAGCACGCGCTGGCGAAGGCGCACGTCGTGTTGGTCGGCGTCGGCGGGATCGGCTCTCCGGCCCTGCAGTACCTTGCGGGCGCCGGCATCGGCAAGCTGACAGTGATCGATGACGACACGGTCGAGCCGAGCAACCTGCAGCGCCAGACCCTCTTCTGCGAATGCGACGCGGGCAAGCAAAAGGCCGAGCTCGCCGCGCTGTGGGTGCAGGAGTTCGATTCGTCGGCGGAAGTTCACTGGCACGCCGAGCGGCTCTATCGGGAAAATGCCGCCGGGCTTATCGACAGCGCCGACCTCGTGCTCGACGGCTGCGACAACTTCGCCACGCGGCTTGCCGTCTCCGACGCCTGCGTCGCCGCGCAAGTCCCGCTGGTCAGCGCCGCAGTCGGCCGCTTCCAAGGCCAGGTCGGTGCTTTTGCCGGACATTTGCCCGGCCAGTCATGCTACCGCTGCTTCGTCGGCGAGGCGTTCGACGCCGACGACTGCGACACATGCGCCGAAGACGGCGTGCTCGGCGCGATGGTCGGCTGGACCGGCACGTTCGCCGCCCTCCAGGCCATTCGCGTCCTCCTCGCGCCGACCGGCGGTCTGGGTGATCCGCAATGGGGCAGGCTGCACGTACTCAACGGGCTGGAACCGAGCCTCAGGACGATGACGATTGCGAAGGACCCCCAGTGCCGGAGTTGCTCGGGCCTTTGACGGCAAGCGATTGGCGAGCTTGACCTGCAGGCAGTCGCAGCTACATTTGTCGGAGTTATAAGGTTGGGGGTCTTATGGTGGCCAAGGGATTTGCGGTACGAGCGCTGATGGTCGTGGCGCCGCTGGCGCTGGCCGTGCTGGCGCTTCCGGCATCGGCACAGAACGATGCGATGACGCCGATGGCCACTCCCGCCCAGCCGAATGCGATCAAGCTCGACACCGGGCCGCTACCGGGAGCGAAAGAGACCGAGAGCTGGCACAAGCAGTACGGCAGCTCGTTCGTCCGCAACGTCATCGAAGCGACGCTGACGCCGTTCCTGCCCGATCCCGCCAAGGCGACCGGCGCGGCGGTGATCGTCGCGCCGGGAGGCGGCTTCGTGACCCTGTCGATGGAAAACGAAGGCTGGGACGTGGCCAAGGCGCTGGCGAAGGAGGGGGTGGCGGCGTTCGTGCTGAAGTACCGGCTGAACCAGACGCCGGCCTCGCTCGACGCCTATGCCGTCTCGATGCGCCGTCCGCGCACAGGGCCGCCGCCCGGCGGTTCGCCGGCGGCGGGACAGGCTGCCGCGGGCCTCAAGCCCCAGCTTGACGACGCACGGGCGGCGTTCGCGCTGGTGCGGGCACGGGCCCGCCAATGGGGCATCGATCCCGACCGCATCGGCATGATCGGCTTTTCCGCCGGCGCGATGCTGACGATGACCACCGAGTACGCGGTTCCGGACGCGAAGCCGGCGTTCCTGGGAGACATCTACGGTCCGATGGGTACGGTCGACGTGCCGAAGGACGCGCCGCCGCTGTTCGTCGCGGTCGCCGCCGACGATCCGCTGTTCGGCAGCGCGGGTTTCGGCATCGTGGAGAGCTGGCACAAGGCAGGGCGCCCGGTCGAATTCCACTACTACGAGCAGGGCGGCCACGGCTTCGGCATGTACCCCAAGGAAACCACCAGCACCGGCTGGTTCGCGGCCTTCTCGAGCTGGCTGCGGATGCACGGCTATCTCAGTCGAAGGCGCTGAGCGTGCCGGCCACGCGTCAGCTGGTCAGCAGGGCCTGCCGCCCAGCGCGTCCTCGACCCATTCGGGCACCCGCTCGCTCGCCGGTCCGAGCCGCGTCTCGTCGAACCAGTGTGAGCCCTGGCTTCGTTCGAGGTTGAGCTCGAGGGTGCGGGCGCCGCAGCTCTTGGCCTGCTGGACGAAGCCCGCCGCCGGGTAGACCGCGCCCGAGGTGCCGATCGAGACAAACAGGTCGGCGCGCGCGAGGGCGGCAAAGATTTCGTCCATCCGGTACGGCATTTCGCCAAACCAGACGATGTCGGGCCTCAAGGCCCGCGCGCCGCATGCCGGGCACGGCGGCTCGTCGCGCAAGGTGCCGGTCCAGTGGTGGCGCGCATCGCACGCGCTGCACCAGGCGCTGAGCCCTTCACCGTGCATGTGCAGCACGCGGGCCGCGCCGGCCCGTTCGTGCAGGTCGTCGATGTTCTGGGTTACGATCAGTAGCTCTGCCGGCCACTCGCGGTCGAGCCGCGCCAGCGCACGGTGCGCGGCGTTGGGCTGCGCGGCCATGATGCTCGCCCGCCGCTCGTCGTAGAAGCGCTGGACGAGGTCGGGATCGCGGCGGAAGGCCTCGGGCGTGGCAACATCCTCGACGCGGTGGTCCTCCCACAGGCCGTCGTCGGCGCGAAACGTGCGCAAGCCCGATTCGGCGCTGATGCCGGCGCCGGAAAGGACGACGATGTTGCGGATTTGAGCCATGTCGCGCATGAAGCACGCCACCCATGGGAGAGGCAATGGCACGCATCGGCATCATCGGCAGCGAAGGGCGTATGGGTCACGCGTTGGCCCGCGCCGTCGCTGCAGCGGGGCACGAGGTCGCCGGCGGGGTCGACAAGGGCGGCGACGTCGCCGCGCTGGCCGATCACAGCGACGTCCTGGTCGATTTCTCGGCTCCTTTCGCCGTCCACGCGAACCTTCATGCCGCGATCGGCGCGGGCATCCCGATCCTCATCGGCACGACCGGCCTCGAGGACACGCACCATGCCGACATCGATGCCGCCACTCGGGCCATCGCGGTGCTGCAGACGGGTAACACCTCGCTCGGCGTGACACTGCTCGCTCACCTGGTGCGCGAAGCCGCGAGCCGGCTCGGCCCCGAGTGGGACGTCGAAGTGCTCGAAATGCATCACCGGATGAAGGTCGATGCGCCGAGCGGAACCGCGCTGCTGCTTGGGCAAGCGGCGGCGGACGCGCGCGGCGTCGAGCTTTCGGACCATTCAGAGCGCGGCCGCGACGGACAGACCGGCGCGCGCCAGAAGGGCGCGATCGGCTTCGCCAGCTTGCGCGGCGGCACCGTCGCCGGCGAGCACACAGTCATCTTCGCCGGCGAGCAGGAGCGCCTGACGCTGTCGCACAGCGCCGAGGATCGGATGATCTTCGCCCACGGCGCGGTGCGCGGCGCGGCCTGGCTGATCGGTCAGCCGCCGGGACGCTACTCGATGAACCAGGTGCTGGGCCTTTGAAGAAGGACGACGTTTTCGAGTTCTTCCGCCTGCTCGCCGAGGCCAATCCCGACCCTCAGACCGAGCTCGAGTTCGGCAACGTCTACCAGCTGCTGGTCGCCGTGGTGCTGAGCGCGCAGGCGACGGACGCGGGCGTCAACAAGGCGACGCGCAAGCTGTTCGCCGAAGTGAAGACGCCCGAGCAGATGGTCGCGCTCGGCGAGGATGGACTGAAGGAGCGGATCAAGACCGTCGGCCTGTTCAACACCAAGGCGAAGAACGTCATCGCCCTCAGCCAGAAGCTCATCGCCGAGCACGGCGGCGATGTGCCGCGCGATCGCGCTGCGCTGACCGCCCTTCCCGGCGTCGGCCGCAAGACCGCCAACGTCGTCCTCAACTGCGCGTGGGGTGCAGAGACCTTCCCGGTCGACACGCACGTGTTCCGCGTCTGCAACCGCACCGGCCTCGCCCGCGGCAAGACTCCCGAGAAGGTCGAGGCGAAGCTGGAGACAGTCGTTCCCGGACCTTTTCGCCGGGGCGCGCACCACTGGCTGATCCTGCACGGCCGCTACACCTGCAAGGCACGGCTGCCGGAGTGCTGGCGCTGCCCGGTGAACCAGCTATGTGAATATCGGAACAAGGTTCTCGAAAAGCCCGTTGGCAAAGGCAAGCGGGCGTCGGCTCCGTCATCGGTGTGACGTCATGCCCGCTGCGAAAGGAGAACCCGTCATGAGCAAACGCGCGATCGCCGCGTCGGCCGTAATCGCCGTGCTGGCGCTGTCGGGGTGCGCCCGCACCGGCGCGCCCGGCGAGCAGTTCGTCTCGAGGGCGCCGGCTGCGACGGTCATCGGTCCCGCCGTCAGCTGTGTCCAGACGACCCTGATCCACGAAACAAGGGTGTGGGACGACCAGACGATCGACTTCGTGATGAACGGCGGCAAGCGTTACCGCAACACGCTGCCCATCCGCTGTCCGGAGCTCGGCTTCGAGCAGCGCTTCGCCTACAGGACCAGCAATTCGTCCTTGTGCGACGTCGATACGATCACCGTTCTCCACACCGGTTCGTCGATCCCCGGCCCGACCTGCGGCCTCGGCAAGTTCGTGCCCGTCACGCTCGCCGGCTCTGGGCGCTGAGCGCCGCCAGCGCGACGCGCCCGTAGATCCGCGAGAGCGCGCGAAGGTCCTCGATCGCGATGGCCTCGTCGCGCTTGTGCATCGTCGCGTTGACCGGACCGAAGTCGATGACCGGAGCCAGGTCCTTGAGGAACCGCGAATCCGACGTGCCGCCGCTGGTCGAGAGCTCGGGCGTGATCCCGGTTTCCGCTTCGATGGCCGCCGCCAGCAGCCGCGAGAACTCGCCCGGATCGGTCAGGAACGCCTCGCCGGAGACGACCGGCTCAGCCCTGCCGCCGTGCTTCTCGGCAATGGCGCCGACCAGCCGGGCGAGCCCGGCGCCGGTGTGGAGGTCGTTGAAGCGGATCGATATGCGAGCGAGAGCGCGAGGAGGAATGACGTTGTGGGCCGGGTTGCCGACCTCGAGTTCGGTGATCTCGATGTTCGAGGGCTGGAACCACTCGGTGCCCTCATCGAGCGAAAGCGCGTCGAGCTCTCCGAGCATCGCCACCAGCCGGGGGATCGGGTTGTCGGCCCGGTGCGGGTAGGCGACGTGTCCTTCGCGCCCCTCGACCGTCAGCCAGACGTTGACCGAGCCGCGGCGGCCGATCTTGACCATGTCGCCGAGCCTCGCCACGCAGGTCGGCTCGCCCACGAGGATAAGGTCCGGCACCTCGCCCCGTTCGCGGACAAGGTCGATCAGCGCCCGCGTGCCATGGATCGCCGGCCCTTCCTCGTCGCCCGTGATGATGAAGCTGAACGTACCGGCTTCGGCGGGAATGTCCGCCGCCGCGGCAACCATCGCGGCGATCGAGCCCTTCATGTCGACCGCGCCGCGGCCGTACAGCAACTCGCCGCCCGGCGTCGGCTTGCGCACGGGCACGAAAGGGCCGCTGCTCCAGCCCTCGCCCGCGGGCACCACGTCGAGATGGCCGGCAAAGGCGAAATGCTTCGAGCCGGCCGGCCCGCGCCTGATGGCGAGGCAATTCTCGACCGCCCCGGCTCCTTCGCCGGCGATGAAGCGGTGGACCTCGAACCCGAGCGGCGCCACCATCGCCTCGAGCGCGTCGAACACGGCCCCGCGCGCCGGCGTCACGCTCTCGCAGGCGATCAGCCTCTCGGCGAGCGCGACGGGGTCACTGGCGCCAGTCATGGCCGCGCGTTAGACGAGCGCGCCCAAGCTTTCCAGCCGGAGGGAACAATCATGCCCAAGCTCGATCTCGCGGCGATCCCGCAACTCAACCGTACCGGCTATCCTGCGCCTTACGACAAGGCCGTCGCGGGCCGCTGGGTGCGGCGCCTGCGGCCCGCGGCCGGCCTCACCGACCTCGGCGCGGCCCACGTCGTGCTGAAGCCCGGCGCCTGGTCGTCGCAGCGGCACTGGCATGCCGCGGAGGATGAGCTGGTCGTCATCCTGTCGGGCGAGGCAGTGCTGGTCGAGGACGATGGGGAGACGGTCATGCGCCCCGGCGACGTCGCCGCGTGGCCCAAGGGGGTCAAGAACGGCCATTGCCTGCAGAACCGCGGGCAAGCCGACTGCGTGATGATCGCGCTCAGCGCCGGTGACACGGCGAACGATTACGGCGAATACCCGGACATCGACCTGAAGTTCTCAGGCGACGGCTACCTGCACAAGGACGGCACGCCATACCCGCCGAAGGTCTAGCTCACCCGGCCGTCGCCGCCTCGAACTGCTCGATCGTCCATTCCTCCGCCTCGGCGGCGTGGACCCATTGCTGCATCCAGTCGTGTTCCCAGATCGCCTGCATGTAGGCCTGGGCGAAGCCGGGAACGCCGATGCCATAAGTGACGAAGCGGCTGACGACGGGCGCGTAGAAGATATCCGGCGCGCCGAAAGTGCCGAACAGGAATGGCCCGCCCTTGCCGAACCGCGCCCGGGCCTCGGCCCACAGGCCGAGGATGCGGACGATGTCGCTGCGGGTCTCCTCGGTGAGCTCGATGCCGCGGATGCGCTTGCGGACATTGACCGGGCACTGGCGCCTCAGCGCGAGGTAGCTCGAGTGCATTTCGGCGACCATCGCCCGCGCCATGCCCCTCGCCTCGTCACTCTTCGGCCAGAAGCGGTCGCGGCCAACCTTGTCGGCGAGGTACTCCATGATCGCCAGGCTGTCCCACACGACCACCTCGCCGTCCCACAACACCGGCACCTTGCCGGCCGAAGGCTGGAACTCGCCGTCCTCGCGCTTGGTCGCCTGCCAGTCGTCGCCGTCGATGTGAACGGTCAGCTCCTCGAACGGCAGGCCGGACTGCTTGGCCGCGAGCCAGCCGCGCAGCGACCAGCTCGAATAGTTCTTGTTGCCGATGATCAGCTTCATTCCGGGCACCCTGTATGTGCGTGAGGGCCGCCCTAGGGATTCATCCCAGCGCTGTCGAGGCTGAACGCCGCGGCGTATCGCCGCTGCACGCTTGGCAGCCCGGCAGCGCGTGCTATCGTGACCGTAACGCGCGATACGATGCGCGAGGGAGAGTTGTCACCATGCCTACCAGACACTTGCTGGCCCTGTCGGCGGCGCTCGCGATGGTGCCGGGAGCAGCGCGGGCCCACCATTCGTTCGCCGCCTTCTTCGATCCGGACAAGAGCGTCAGCATTACCGGCACGGTCACCGAGTTTCGCTTCACCAACCCGCACGGGATGATCGCGCTCGATGTGAAAAAGCCGGACGGCTCGATCGAGAAATGGCGGGCCGAGACCAACGCCCCGGTCGTGCTTGTCCGCCGGGGATGGACGCGCGACGTGATCAAGCCCGGCGACGTGGTCACGATCGACGGTTGGCCGAGTCGCGACGGGCGCAACTACATGCGCCTGCGCGACATGAAGGATGCGCACGGCAAGCCGATCGGCGCGGCGCCGTTCGACCAGAAGGCGCAGAGCTGACGATGCGGCTTGCGATTGCGCTTGCCGCCGCGCTTGCCTGCGCTCCGGCCTTCGCCAAGTCCGACGATGCGCGCCACCCTGACCTCACCGGCTATTGGGGACCATCGCTGAAGGTCGGCGAGATGCCGGCGGATCTCAAGGGCAAGCTGCCGGCGAACACCGTGATCCTCAACGACACCGGCCCGGCGGAATTTCCGCGCGGCGAGTATGGCGGCCTGATTCCGACGGCCAAGGCCAAGGCGAAGGCGGCGGCGTGGAAGCCCGAGGACGAGATGACGCTCTCGCGCGTGTGCCTGCCGCAGTCGGTGATCTATGCCGAGCAGGGGCCGTTCCCGATGGAAATCGAGCAGGCGCCCGGCCTTGTCGTGATCCGCTACGAATACTTCGACGAAGTGCGCCTGATCCACACCGACGGCCGTCCGCACCTGCCGGCGAACGCGCCGCACACCAAGATGGGCGACTCGATCGGCCACTGGGAAGGCAACACGCTGGTTGTCGACACCGATCACCTCGAAGCCTCGACCATCACCAACAACGGCCTCGACCACTCGAGCAACGTGCACCTCGTCGAACGCTATCGCCTGAGCCCCGACGGCAAGCACCTCGAGGCGTCGCAATGGTTCAGCGATCCGGAGATGATCGAGAACAACGGCGCGCGCCACATCGTGTGGGACAAGCAACCGGGGCAATACATCCAGCCCTACGAATGCGACCCCAGCCTCGCGCTTGAATATCAGGGCGTGAAGACAGGCCAGTAAGCCCGCTAGGTCCTCGCATCGGCCAGCACCGAGGCACGCAATCGGGCGATGCCCGTGCCCTTCTCGGCGCTGGTGGCGTGAACTTGCGGAAAGGCGGCGGGATGCTTGCGCGCCTCGGCTTCAGTGGCTCCGAGCACGGTTGCAAGCTCGCTCGCCTTGACCTTGTCGGCCTTGGTGAGAACCAGGCGGTAGCCGACGGCGGCCTCGTCAAGCATCTTCATCATCTCGATGTCGACCGGCTTCAGCCCGTGTCGCGAATCGACCAGAACCAAAGTTCGCTTGAGGTTGGCCCGGCCTCGCAGGTAGGTCCGCACCAGCTGTTTCCACTGCTCGACCACCCTCACCGGCGCCTTGGCGAAACCGTAGCCGGGCATGTCGACCAGCCGGAACTGCGTTGGATCGCCGACCTCGAAGAAATTCAGCTCCTGTGTCCTCCCCGGCGTCACCGATGTGCGGGCGATCGCCTTGCGGGAGGTGAGGGCGTTGAGAAGCGAGCTCTTGCCGACGTTCGAGCGCCCGCACAAGGCGATCTCGGGTACGTCCGCCTCGGGCAGGAACTTGAGCTGCGGGGCGGAAAGCCGGAACTCGACGCGGCCGGAGAAAAGCCGGTCGGCCTCTTCCTCCAGCCCTTCGGGGCTGCTCACTTGCCCTTGTCGCGCGCGGCGGCGCGCGCCTTGTCGACCTTGTCCTTGCTCGCCTGTGCCTTGAGCTGCGGGTGCTTCGAATAGAGGTACTGCTGCTGCGCGACGCTGATCAGGTTCGACGTGATCCAGTACAGCAGCAGG
>DATJHD010000260.1:0-5225 GCA_035494275.1 Croceibacterium sp. | reverse complement strand
CGAGGCGGGCAAGACGTTCACGGTCGTTGCCGACGAAGTGAAGAGCCTCGCCAACGAGACCCGCCGCGCGACCGAGGAGATCGGCCGCACGATCGACACGCTCGGTTCGGAGGCCGAACAGGTCATCAGCCGCATCCAGGCCGGCTCGGCCGCCAGCGACGAAGCCAAGACGTCGGTTGCCGGCATCGAGCACACGCTGAGCGCCGTGATCCAGCTGGTCGAGGAGGTCGATCGCCAGAACGCGCTGATCGCCCGCACCAGCGGCGGCATCGGCGTTCACGTCGACGGCGTGCGCAAGGTGCTCGGCAGCTACGACACCGCGGCACTCGAGAACGAGACGATGCTCGAGACCGCGCACACCCGCATGGAACAGCTCGAGATGACCGCCAACCTGATGTTCGACAACATCGTACGCGCGGGATTGTCGCCCTCCGACAGCATGATGGTCGAGCGAGCGCAGGCGGCAGCGCGCGAGATTGCGGAGCTGACCGAGGCGGCGCTGGAAGCCGGCCAGCTCAGCGAGGGCGAATTGTTCGATTACGACTATCAGGAGATCCCCGGCAGCGATCCCAAGCGCTTCGCCAACCGGTTGATGCCCTGGGCGGACCGCGTATGGCGCCCCGTCTACGACCGGATCTGCGGCTCCGACCCGCAGATAATGGCGGTCGCCTGCACCGACATGAACGGGCACCTTCCGACCCACCTCAGCGCCCTCTCGCGCCAACCGACCGGCGACAGGGCGCACGACACCCGGTACTGCCGCAATGGCCGCATGATCCTCGATCCGATCGACCGCAAGGCCAAGGAAAGTGGCGCGCCCTACATGATGGCGGTCTACCGCCAGGAAGGCGACGGCAAGAGCTACAAGGTGGTGCGCAACGTCTACGTGCCGCTGACCATTGGCGGTCGGCGCTGGGGCGATGTCGAGCTCGCCTACAGCTTCGGCTGAGGCAGGGGGGCGATCATCTCCCGCGCGCGCGGCGCGTGGACCGCGGCGACCAGCACGAACGAGATGTACATCAGCAGGTACCAGGCGCCGAGCTTCAAGGGCGTAACGAGGTGCCAGGCGTGGGCTTGCGCGGGGTAGGTCCAGGCTCGCGCGAAGGTGCCGACATTCTCGGCGAACCAGATGAACATTGCGACGAGGAACCAGCCGACAAGGAGCGGCATCCAGCGCGGTTGCCGCCAGACGGTGAAGTAGACCCGCGTGCGCCAGAACAGCAGCGCCATCGCCGCGAACAGGGCGAGGCGGATATCGGGCAGCCAATGATGGGCGAAGAAATTGATGTAGATTGCCACCGCGAGGAGCTGCGGCCACGGCGAGCGCGGGTAGGGTTCGAATCGGAAATCGAAGATCCGCCAGACGCGCGCTATGTAGCTGCCGACCGCGCCGTACATGAAGCCCGAAAACAACGGCACCCCGCCGATGCGCAGCAGGTTCGCCTCGGGGTAGATCCACGATCCGGCGCTGGTCTTGAACACTTCCATGATCGTGCCGACGATGTGGAAGGCGATGATGACCCTGGCTTCCTCCCAGGTCTCCAGCCTGAAGGCGAGCATGGCGATCTGGATGGCGAGCGCCGCAAGGGCGAGGAAGTCGTACCGCGCGATCGGCGGATGCGCCGGATAGAGGAAATGCGTTCCCAAAAGCAGCGTCAGCATCAGCGCGCCGAACAGGCAGGCCCAGCCCTGCTTGAACACGAACAGGCCGAATTCGTAGAGCCAGCTCGGCCAGCCCGCAGGCGGGACATAGGTCTCGAGGCGCGAGCGAACGCGGGCAAAGCGGGTGTGGCCCGTCGGCGGGGGAGGCGGTTCGCCGATCTCGTCGCTCGGATGTTCGGCCATCGATGGCTCCCCTTGCGACCGCTACCGCCGGCGCTCGGGCGTGGCAACTACTTCGCCCTTTGCTTTGGCCCCCGTGACATCCGCTTGCTGCCACGTTACGCATGGCTGACAAGGTTCGGGAGAGGGAGCTTCATGGCTGAGAAGATGGACGAAGCGGCCGCGGCATCGCGGCTGATGGAAATGACGATCGCCCACTGGACGGGCGAGCTGCTGCTGCAAGCCGCGCAAATGAGCCTCGCCGACAAGTTTACCGGCAGCGAGCCGCGCACGGCGAAAGAGCTCGCCGCAGAATACGGCATGCGCCATCGCGAGCTGTACCGCTTCCTGCGCGCGCTCACCGGCATCGGCCTGCTCGAGTTCGCCGGCAAGGACAGCTTCCGCCTGACCGACCTGGGCGCGGCGCTCAAGACCGGCGCGCCGGGCGCCGCGCGATCGGCCGTGATCGCGCTGGTCGGCGACATGGTGAAGCCGGCGTGGAAGGAGTTCGACCACGGCCTGTTCACCGGCGACACCGGGTTCGAGAAGGCGCACCAGAAGAGCCTGTTCGAATACCTGCGCGACAACCCCGGAATGGCGACCTTTTTCAGCGAGACGATGGTCGGCTTCCACGGCCGCGAGCCGCCGGCGGTGGCCGAGGCGTACGACTTTTCCGGCATCGGCTCGCTGGTCGATGTCGGCGGGGCGACCGGCAATATGCTCGGCCACGTGCTGAAGCGGCACCCGAACGTGAAGGGCGTCCTGTACGACCTGCCGCACGTCGTCGCCGATGCGCCCCCGCTGCTCGAATCCCACGGCGTGGCCGATCGGGTGCAGATCATGAGCGGCAGCTTCTTCGAGGGCGTTCCCGCGGGCCATGACGCCTATCTCGTCAGCCACATCATTCACGACTGGGACGACGGCGAAAACGCCACGATCCTCAAGAACATCCGCGAGGCGATGAAGCCCGACGGCAAGCTGCTGATCGTCGAGATGGTCCTGCCCGAGGGCGATGCGCCGCACATGGGCAAGATGCTCGACATGATGATGATGCTCGTCCCGGGCGGCGAGGAGCGCACCGCGGCCGAGTACGCCGAGTTGCTCGAGCCGAACGGGTTCAAGGTCAGCCGTGTCGTGCCGACCGCTTCCGCGGTCAGCGTGGTCGAGGCGGTGAGGGCCTGAAACGGGAAGCAGCGGCTACCTTGAGGGTCACGCAAGCACCACCCTTGCGACCCTGCTTGTGATCGTTGCCTTTCGTGGTTCCACGAGCGCCCAGGCGGAAACATTGCGGAAGTCACACGTTCGCGGCACCCAGCCGCGCGTGACGCGCCGCGGACCGTTGCGGTGCGGCGCGCCCCAGGTGGTGGCAAGGATAGCTCCAAGCCGTGGCCGGACATTGAAACAGTCAATTGCCGTAAGAAAGGGTGGGCCTCAGGCCGGTCTTGGCGGCGCCTGTCCGCCGGTGTCGGCGCGCTGCGGCAACAGCTCGGGCGGCCACCTCGCCGGTGCGATCAGCTTGACGATGAACTCGGGAACGACGAACGCCGCGACGACGAGGCCCCACAGGACGTCCGACAGGAGCTGGTCGTTCCACGCGAAGCCGGGCATCCCGTCGGGCACGCGGCTGGTGAGGAAGATCAGCGCGAACGCGTAGCTGCGCATCATCCACAGGCGATGGGACGCGACGTTGCGCCGGCGGATGTACCACCAGCCGATCAGCGTCGAAATGAGCCAGCCGCCGGACTGGAAATACTGTTCGACGCGGATCGTCACCGGCTCGAAATGGGAGCCGATATAGCCGGCAAACAGGCTGGCGACGACGACACAGCCAAGGTAGCTTCGCCCCGTCCAGCGATGGAGCCCGGGACGGCGCCTGAGATGGCTCGAGAACTGCGTCGCGCCGAGCGCCAGCGCGATGGCGCCGAACAGCCCGTGCACCAGCAAGAGTTGCTTGAACGGGGCGATCACCTGCCAGTGAGGATCGTCGGCCCTGACGAGGAAGCGTTCGTCGTTCCAGATCACCCACAGCGACGCGATCACGAGCGCGCTGAAGAAGACCAGCTTGCTCCGATCGGCCCCGGACCGATTCGCCGCCATGAGCACCCTCCCGGCGATCGCGACCCGCGGCGAGGGTACGATTGCGGCCGCGCCCAGGCAAGCCGCTTCAGGCGTCGATCATTTCCCGGTCGACCTCGCCCGCGCGGTTCTGGATGAAGTTGAAGCGGTGCTCGGGATTGCGGCCCATCAGCTGGTCGACCAGCTCGGCGATCGCGTAGCGCTGTTCGTGTTCGGGCGGCAGGGTGATGCGGATCAGGCTGCGCGAGGCCGGATCCATCGTCGTTTCGCGAAGCTGCTGCGGGTTCATCTCGCCGAGGCCCTTGAAGCGGCTGACCTCGACTTTCCTGCCCTTGAAGACGGTCTCCTCCAGCTCGCGCCGCTGGTTTTCGTCCCGGGCGTAGCGGCTCTCCTTGCCCGCGGTCAGCCGGTAGAGCGGAGGCTGGGCAAGGTAGAGATGGCCGCCGCGCACGAGCGCCGGCATCTCCTGGAAGAAGAACGTCATCAAGAGCGTGGCGATATGCGCGCCGTCGACGTCGGCGTCGGTCATGATGACGATCCGATCGTAGCGCAGGGCCTCGGGATCGCAGTCCTTGCGGGTGCCGCAGCCGAGCGCGAGGATCAAGTCGGCGATCTCGGAGTTGGCGCGGATCTTGTCGGCCGTGGCGCTGGCGACGTTGAGTATCTTGCCGCGGATCGGCAGGATCGCCTGGGTCTTGCGGTCGCGCGCCTGCTTGGCGCTGCCGCCGGCGCTGTCGCCTTCGACGATGAACAGCTCGGTCTCGCCGTCGCTTTCGCCGGAGCAATCGGTCAGCTTGCCGGGGAGGCGAAGCTTCTTGGCGTTGGTCGCCGTCTTGCGCTTGATCTCGCGCTCCGCCTTGCGGCGCAGGCGCTCGTCCATCCGCTCCATCACCGCGCCGAGCAGCGCGCGGCCGCGCTCCATGTTGTCGGCGAGGAAGTGGTCGAAGTGGTCGCGCACCGCATTTTCGACCAGGCGGGCAGCTTCCGGCGACGTGAGGCGGTCCTTGGTCTGGCTCTGGAACTGCGGCTCGCGGATGAAGACGGAGAGCATGATCTCGGCGCTGGCGACGATGTCGTCGGGGCTGATGTCCTTGGCCTTCTTCTGCCCGACGAGCTCGCCGAACGCGCGGATACCCTTGCTGAGCGCCGCGCGGATGCCCTGCTCGTGCGTGCCGCCGTCGGGGGTGGGCACGGTGTTGCAGTACCAGCTGTAGGCGCCGTCGGACCACAGCGGCCACGCGACGGCCCACTCGACGCGGCCCTGGTCGTCGGGAAAGTCCTGCCGCCCGGAGAAGAACTGGCTGGTCACGCATTCGCGGCCGGCGATC